>NZ_JBEXTZ010000070.1:0-47742 GCF_040614195.1 Amycolatopsis sp. NPDC006125 | reverse complement strand
TTCCACATGGTGCCGATCCAGTTGAAGAACTTGACACCGGTCGGGACCGCGATCAGGAAGGTCATGAAGGAGAAGAACGGCAGCAGCACGGCGCCTGTGGCGTACATGTGGTGCGCCCACACCGCGACCGACAGCGCCGCGATGCCCAGCGTCGCGAAGACCAGGCCCTTGTAGCCGAACAGCGGTTTGCGACTGAACACGGGCACGATCTCCGACACGATCCCGACGAACGGCAGCATCACGATGTAGACCTCGGGGTGGCCGAAGAACCAGAACATGTGCTGCCAGAGGATCACCCCGCCGTTGGCCGGGTCGAACACGTGCGCCCCGAGGTGCCGGTCGGCCGCCAGGCCGAGCAGTGCGGCGGTCAGGATCGGGAACGCGATCAGGGTCATCACGCTCGTCACCAGCGCGTGTTCCAGGTGAAGATCGGCATCCGGAACATGGTCACGCCCGGCGCGCGCAGGCAGACGATCGTGGTAATCATGTTGACCGCGCCGAGGATGGTGCCCAGCCCGGACACCGTCAGCCCGGCGATCCACAGGTCGCCGCCCGCGCCGGGCGAATAGATCGCGCTCGACAGGGGTGTGTAGGCGAACCAGCCGAAATCGGCGGCGCCGCCCGGGGTGAGGAAGCCGGAAACGGTGATGACGCCGCCGAACAGAAACAGCCAGTAGGACAGCGCGTTGAGGCGGGGGAACGCGACGTCCGGGGCGCCGATCTGCAGCGGCATCACGAAGTTGGCGAAACCGAACACGATCGGGGTCGCGTACAGCAGCAGCATGATCGTGCCGTGCATGGTGAACAGCTGGTTGTACTGCTCCTGCGACAGGAACTGCTGCCCCGGGCGCGCCAGCTCGGGGCGGATCAGCATCGCCATCGCGCCGCCCACCATGAAGAAGGCGAACGACGTGACCACGTACATGATGCCGATCTGCTTGTGGTCCGTCGTGCGCAACAACCGCAGCAGCACCGAGCCCTTGGGAGAGCGGCGCGCGACCGGCCGGGTGGGCGCCGAGGTAGGGGCAGTCACGAAGGCCCGGTTATCTCGCTCGCGAGCGAACTATCTACTCGAGGGGTCATGCGAGTGTCCGGAGACACACGAGGTACTACTTCACGACATGGATGGTGATGTCGTCGGCCGCTCGGTGGCGCTGTGGGCCGAGCAGATGCCCGAACTGGACGTGTCGGCGTCGGAGGTGCTGGCCCGGATCCTGCGGATCGCGCAGCACGTGGAGGGCGCGGAGAACGCCCGGCTGCGCCGCCGGCGCGGACGGATGGTGGCCAACGTGGGCGACTTCGAGGTGCTGCGGGCGCTGCGGCGCATCGGTCCGCCGTACGCGATGACACCGTCCCAGCTGCGCGCGGAGATGCTGATCTCGTCCTCCGGGCTGACCGGCCGCCTGCACCGGCTGGAGCGTGACGGCTGGATCACCCGGGAAGCCTCGGCGGACGACCAGCGCAGCGTCCTGGTGACGCTGACCGCAGCGGCCGTAGCGGACCTGGACCAGGACATCGCCGAACACTTCGCCTTCGAGGACGACCTGCTCGCCCCCCTGACCGAGAAGCAGAAGGGCGACCTGGCCGCTTTGCTCACGCTCCTGCTCCGGCGCTTCGAAGACGGCTGAAGGTGTTGGCCGGGATCTCAGCCCAGGAACCTGGACCGGACCTCAGTGGGCGGTCCACCCACCGTCGACGCGGAGGGTGCTGCCGGTCACGTACGACGACGCGTCGCTGGCCAGGAAAACCACCGCGCCGGCCAGTTCGCTCGCGTCGCCGATGCGGCCCTGCGGCACGGCGTTGACGATGACCTCACCCCAGTGGCTGTTCACCAGCCCCTCGGACAGGTCAGTCGCGAAATAGCCGGGCGCGAGCGTGTTCACCCGCACGCCGCGGTCGGCCCACTCGACGGCGAGTACGCGGCTGAGGGCTTCGACGCCGCCCTTGCTCGCGGCGTAGGCGGCTATCCGCGGGAACCCGGTTGTGGCGTGCACCGAGGACACGTTCACGATGCTGCCCGCTCCCTGTTCCCGCATGCGGCGCCCCGCGGCGCGGCAACAGAAGTACGTGCCGTCGAGGTTGACCCGCAGCACGCGGTGCCAGTCGTCGTCGCCGAGTGACTCGCTGCGGGTGAACACCGGGCTGATCCCGGCGCAGTTGACCAGGACGTCCACCCGTCCGATGCGGTCGACGCACTCGTCGGCGAACCCGGGGTCGTCGACCGACCCCGGCAGCACCATCGTGTCCGGGCCGGCCTCGTCCGCCAGCGTGCGCAGGTCCTGCTCAGTCCTGGAGGTCACGGCGAGCCGCGCGCCCGCGGCGGCCAGGGCCAGGGACATCGTGCGGCCGAGACCCTTGCCCGCCCCCGTCACCCAAGCTGTCTTCCCGGTGAGGTCGAACATCGTCACGCGATCACCGGCAGGGTCCGCAGGTCGCGCTTGAGCACCTTGCCCGACGGCGTGCGCGGCAACTGGCCGAGGAACCGGACTTCGGCGGGGACCTTGAACTTGGCGAGCCGGTCGCGGCAGAACGCCACCAGGCCGGCGGCGTCGACCGTGGCTCCGGGGCGCAACACGACGAACGCCTTGGGCACCTCGCCCCACCGCTCGTGCGGCATGCCCACCACCGCGGCCTCGACCACGTCCGGATGTTCGTACAGGACGCGTTCGACCTCAGGCGTCGCGATGTTCTCCCCGCCCGAGACGATCATGTCCTTCTTCCGGTCCTCCACGTAGAGGTAGCCGTCCTCGTCGAGCCGGCCGATGTCCCCGGTGTGGAACCACCCGTCGCGCAAGGCTTTCGCCGTGGCGTCCGGGTCGCGCCAATACCCGGCGAACACCTTGGGCCCGGAAAGCGTGATCTCACCGAGCTGCCCGCGCGGAACTTCCCGTCCCGACTCGTCCACGATGCGCACCCTCAGGTGCACGACGGGCCTGCCCACCGACCCGACCTTCGACAGCATGTGTTCGGCGTCGTTGAACGTGTCGCCCGAAACCGTTTCGGTGAGCCCGTAGGCGTCGGCGAACCAGGCCGACGGGAACGCGGCGCGGATGCGTTCGACGAGCGGGACCGGCATCTTCTCGCCCCCGCCGATGACGAACCGGACCGAGGAGGTGTCGCGTTCGGTGATGCCCGGCAGGTGCAGCAGGGCGTTCATCATCGACGGGGCGAGCCAGACGTTGGTCGGACGGTCGCGTTCGATGATGTCGACGACCTCGCGGGCGTCGAACTTCCTGGTCAGCAGCAGAGAGCCGCCGGCGTGCAGGGTGGCCAGCGCGGGCAGGTCCAGCCCACCCACGTGGTAGAGCGGGCCGCACACGAGTGTGGTGTCGGCGCTGGTGAGCCCGAACTCCACGATCTGCCCCAGATTCTTGTACAGCAGGTTGGTGTGGGTGATGCACACGCCCTTGGGGCGGGAGGTCGTGCCGGAGGTGTACATCAGGCGCTGGAGCGCGTCCGGGCCGACCGGCTCGACCGGCACCGTCTCCCCGAGGTGGCGGGCGACGAGCTCGTCGTAGGACACCCACCCGTCCCGTGTTCCACCGAGGAGAAACCGGTGCCGGACCGCGGATTCGGGTACCGCGTCGGCGAACTCGGGTTCGGTCAGGATCGCGGCCGCTTCCGAGTCGCCGAGGATGAACTCCCACTCGGCGGGGGAGAGGCGGTAGTTCAGCGGCAGGAAGGCGGCGCCGATGTGGTTCAGCGCGAGCACCGTTTCGACGAACTCGAGGTGGTTGTACAGCAGCAGGGACACGATGTCGCCGCGTCCGATGCCCAGTTCGCGCAACCCGGCGGCGAGGGCGTGCACCCGGGCGGACAACTCACGGTTGGTCACCCGCCGCTCGTCCTGGGTGAGCACGATCTTGTCCGGGTACCGCCCCACGTTGTGCTCGAGCACGGCGGCGAAGTTGTACATCAGCGATCCTCCGAGTGGAAGCTGTGCAGTTCCGCGCCCGCCTTGCCCCAGTGGATGGTGCTGATCATGCCGCCGTCGGCGACGAGATCGGCGCCGGTGACGAAATCGGCTGCGGGGCCGGCGAGGAAGGCGACGACGCGGGCGATGTCGTCCGGTTCGCCAAGCCGGCCGAGTGGAATGTTGTCCACAGTGGCCGTCCTGATCGCCTGGTTTCCCAGGGTGTCCCGGTTCAGGCCGCTTTCCACCACACCGGGGCTGACGGAGTTGATGCGGATCCGGTGTTCGGCCAGTTCCGCCGCGAGCTGTTTGGTCAGCGCCAGTACCCCGCCCTTGGCCGCGGTGTAGGAGGAGAACCCGTATCCGGTGTGCCCGGCGATCGAGGCGATCTGCACGATGGACCCGCCACCCGCGGCGGACATGGCCGGGACCACGTTGCGGAGGAGGATGAAGTACCCGGTGAGGTTGACGTCGACCACCCGGCGCCACTCCTCGACGGAACATTCCAGCAGCTTCTTGCGCACGATGATGCCCGCGGCGTTGACGAGCACCCGCGGGGCCGCGGGCAGCCGGCCTATGACGTCGCGCACGGCCTCGTCGTCGGTGACGTCGACCGCGAACTCCGCGGCCTTGCCACCGCGTTCCTCGATCTCGCGACAGGTCCCCGCCGCCCCGTCGAGGTCCAGGAGGGCTACCGTCGCCCCCGTGGTGGCCAGGTGTAGCGCACAGGCTCGTCCGATGCCGGACGCGGCGCCCGTGATGACAGCGCAGTCCATTGTGTCTCCTTGCTCAACTCATCGCGTATCCGCCGTTGACGTCGACGACGGCGCCGGTCAGGTAGCTGGCCGCGGGGGAGGCGAGGAACGCCGCCACCCGCGCGATCTCCTCGGGCTGGGCGAGCCGGCCCAGCGGGCAGTAGTCGGGCCGGTACCCGCGCCCGGCGACCATCTCGGTGTCGACCACGCCGGGAGCGACCGCGTTGGCGGTGATCCCGTGCGCCGCTTCGGTCTTGGCCAGCCACTTCACCACCGCGTGCACCGCTCCCTTGCTCGCCACGTAGTGCGGTCCGGCGAGCACGCCGCCGACCTTGCCCGCGACGGAGCCGATGCAGACCACCCGGCCACCGCGTTGCCGCAGGAGCGGCAACGCGGCCTTGATCGTCCACAGGGTGCCCTTGACGTTGACCCCGAGGACGAGGTCCACTTCCGACTCGTCCAGGTCGTCGAGGGCCACTGTGTCGCCGTACACCGCGGCCGAGGTGACCAGGACGTCGAGCCGGGGCAACCCCGCGAGGACCCTCCGGACGGCGGCGAGGTCGCTGACGTCCACGGCGTGCCCGGAAGCGGTACCGCCGTCCGCCGTGATCGTGGCGACGGTCTCCGCGGGGTCGTTGACGTCCAGGACGGTCACGGAAGCCCCGGCCCACGCCAGTTCCCTGGCGATCCGGGCGCCGATGCCGCGGGCGGCCCCGGTCACGACGGCCTGCTGTCCGTGCATGCCGGCTGGACCGCCCGCGGCGAGAACTCCGTTCACGAACCCTGGCCGTTCTTCCGCTCGTGGGCTTCGAGTTCTTCCATCAGCACCGGCACGCCGAGGGTGCAGGTGTGGATGCCGAGCACGCTGGTCAGCTCCAGGACCTCCATGATCTCTTCCTTGGTCGCCCCGTAGCCGAGTGCGTTGCGGATGTGCTGGCGCAGACCCGGCTCGTACAGGTGCGTCGTGGAGGCGTCGATGGCGGTGTAGATCAGCTCCCGCACCTTGGGTTCGAGAACCCCCTTGCGCCAGGGGACGGCCGAGAAGTTCAGGTAGGCTTCGAAGAACTCCGGATCGAGGGTTAGCAGCCCTTCCCAGAACTTGTTCCAGTAGCCGCGTTCGGAGAGGAACTGCTCGCGCAGTTCGCGCTGCCGATCGGTGAGTTCGGTGGCTGTCATTCGGGTTCCTCCTTACCGGGCGGCCATCTCGGCGCGGCGCCGACGGGTGGCCGCTTCGTCCACCTGCAGCCCTTCCGGATCGTTGACCGGGTCGCCGGTGATGACGACCCCGTAGTCGCGGTAGGCGCCCTCGACGGTCACGTACTCGTCGCGCACGTCCTTCTTGACCCGCTCCGGGTCGCGTCGCAGCGGGTCGCCCCAGCCCCCGCCGCCGTTGGTGAGGTAGCGGAACACGGCGTGGGGTTTGGTGTGCCAGACCGGCGTGCTGGCGAAGTAGAAGTACTCGCCGTCCGGGTCGACGCATTTCGTGGCGGGGTCGAGCATGCCGGCGACCGGGGTCGCCCCGGCGTAGACCTCGTCGGCGGTCCCGATCAGCTCCTTGCGGCGCACGACGTCCCCGTCCTCGGGGTGGAAGATCCACGTCGCGCCGAGCCCGCCGTTCCGGCCGCCGTAGACCCCCAGTCCGCTGGGGCTCTTGGTGTGCAGCGGGCTGGACCAGTGCTCGGCCGCTGTCAGGTACAACGTGTCCTTGAGGACGGCCGCGCCGCCGCGGTTGGTTCCCGCGCCGCCGCTGTCCGGTGTGTACTCCTTGCGCAGCACGACCGCCGGGAGCTCGGATTCGATCGCCTCGGTCGCCGGGTCGAGGTTGTTGGCCTGGTACACCACGGAGTAGCTGTCCGCGTCGCCGGCTTCGGTGGCGCCCCACGGGCCGTGCTCGCCGCCGCACTGGGCGGTGGTGACCCACGGTGTGCCGTCCTCGAGGACGCCGTTGGCGTTGTGGATGTTGAGCGAGCCGTAGTCGCCGCCGACCGCTTTGCGGCCCAGCGCTTTCTCCAGCGCGCGGAACACCGCCAGCAGGACGGGGCCGGTGCTCTCCCAGTAGAGGAAGACCGCGCCGTCGGGTGGGGTGGCGCTGATGAAAGTGCCCGCGGGCAGCACGATGTCGATGTCGCGGTAGGCGCCGGAGGTGAACGGCGTGGCCGGGTCGATGAGGAACTTCAGCGCGACGCCGACGGCGGTCTTGGTGTCCAGGATGCCGGCATTGATGCTGGTGCGCGCCTGGGGCGAGGTGCCGCTGAAGTCCAGTTCCATGCGCGGACCGGTCTTGGTGATCCGGACCTTGATCCGGTAGTCGATCGTGTCGTCGATGCCGTCGCAGTCGATGCCCTCTTCGGCCTCGTAGACGCCATCGGGCAGTGCGGCCAGGGCGGTGCGCATCGCCTCGGCGGAGACGTCGGTGCTGTACCGGATCGCGCCCAGGTAGGCCTCGGTCCCGTACCGGTCGACGCTTTCCAGGATGAGCTGCTCGCCCAGCAGGAGGTTCGCGTAGATGGTCTTGATGTCGGGCAGCAGCAGGGCGCAGTACCGGGCGTTGTCGAAGATCAGGTTGAACGCCGACTTGACCGGCTTGTCGTCGCGGTAGAGCAGGGTCGGCGCGATCACCAGGCCGTTTTCGTACACGTTCCGCTTGGTACCGCTGAACCCGGCCGGGACCACGCCGCCCATGTCCAGCTGGTGGGCCCGCAGGGTCACGAACGAGATGATGCGGTCGCCGGCGAAGACCGGCCGGATGAAGCAGATGTCGTTCACGTGGTTGCCGGCGCGGTACGGGTCGTTGCAGATCACCACGTCACCGGGGCGGAGGTTCTCCGGACCGTACTCCTCGATGGTGTTGCGCACCGCCTCGGACATGGTGCCGAGGAACATGGCGAGGCTGTTGCTCACCGACGACATCGGGTAGTTCTGCTCCGGCGGCCCGGAGATGGTCGCGGCGAAGTCGTACCAGTCGCGCAGGATCAGCGAGAACGCGTTGTTGAGCAGCCCCGTGCACATGTGCTGCACGATGTAGCGCATCCGGCTGGACAGGACTGTGGCGGTGAACCGGTCGGCGCCGTACCGCTCGGTGAACTGCGCGTCGTCGAGGTCCTTGAGTGAAACAGTCATGGTCTTCCCTTCACGCCTTGCGGATGCGCAGTTCGCCGTGCCTACCGACGTGAGCGGTCTGCCCGGGCACCAGGAATGTCGTGGACAGCGGCTCGCGGATGACCGCCGGACCGTCGATCGCGTCGCCCGCGCGCAGGTCGGCGCGCTGGTACTCGTGGGCGGGCAGGTCCTCGTCGGTGAGGTAGCGGATGGTCAGCGTGCGGGTCGGTTCCGGGCGTTCGCCCGCGGCCCGCTCGGGCAGCACCGGGTACTCGACCTTGTCAGCGTGCACGACGGCCTGGACCCGGTAGGTCACGCCCTGCACCGGCAGCGCCTCGAACTTGTTGCCCGAGCGCTCGGCGTAGGCCGCGTGGAAGTTGGCCACCATCTGCTCGACGCCTTCGGCGGTGATCTCGCCGTCGGGGACCGTGATGAACGGCGTCTCCCACGTCTGGCCCGCCAGGCGTCCGTCGAAGCTGCGGACGAACGTGACGTTGCCGCGGTCCTTCTCCTTGAGCCGCTCCGACAGGCGCTGCTCCATGGAGCGGTACACCTTGTCGATCGACTCGGCTGCTTCGGCGGTGAGCAGGGTGTAGGCGCTGCGGCTGTCGGCGTAGACGAGGTCGGTGCTGACCAGACCCAGCGCGGAGAACAGGCCCGGGTGCGGCGGCACGATCACCTCGGCGGCGTGCACCAGATCGAGCACGGCGGGCAGCAGCATCGGGCCCGCGGCACCGTAGGCGACGAGGCTGTAGTCCCGTGGGTCGACACCGTGCTGGATCGCGATGTTGGTGACGCCCTCGGCGATGTTGTTGATCCCGATGTTGAACGCGTAGGACACGCGCTGCTCGAACGAAAGCTTCGTGTCGAGCGCCTCGAACGCCTGCCTGGACAGCTCCGGGTCCAGCTTCATCCGGCCGCCGGCGAAGCCGTCCGGGTCGATGATCCCCATGAGCAGGCAGGTGTCGGTCGTGGCGGGCTGGGTGCCGCCGATCCCGTAGCAGGCGGGACCCGGATCCGCGCCGGCGCTGCCCGGCCCGACCTTCAGCTCGCCTGCCGCGTTGATGGTGACCAGGCTGCCGCCACCGGCTCCGATGCTGGAGATCTCGTTCGACAGCGCGTTGACGATGAGGTCGTGTTCGAGTTCGAACGTGGTGTTCACGAACGGCTTGCCGTCGGTGACGATGCTGATGTCGCACGAAGTTCCGCCCACGTCCGCGCAGAGCAGGTTGTGCGCGCCGATCACGCTGCCGAAGTGCGCACTCGAGACGGTTCCCGCCGCGGGGCCGGCGAACACGATGCGGAACGGGTGCTCCATCGCGACGTCCGAGCGCACCAGCTGAGCGGCGCAGTCGGCGAAGTTCAGGTCGCCGGTGAACTTCAGCTCGCGCAGACCCGCGTCGAGGCGACGGGTGTAGTCGCCGTAGATCAGGCGCATGAACACGTCGACCACGGTCGTGGAGGCCCGGGCGAACTCCTTGGCCAGCGGTGAGACCTCGCTGGAGATCGAGACCGGGATGTCGCCCAGCTCCTCGTGCACCAGTTGCCGCAGGCGTTCCTCGTGGTGGTCGTTGACGTAGGCGTTGAGCAGGCAGATCGCCACACCTTCGACGCCGCAGCGGCGCAGCACCGAGAGTTGCGCGCGGGCTTGGTCCTCGTCGAGCGGGATCAGCACGGCGCCGTCGGCGGTGAGGCGCTCGCGGATCCCGCGACGGAGGTAGCGGGGCACCAGGGGACGGTTCGCGTCGCCGTAGGAGCGTCGCCACGTGGGGTTCATCAGGCCCTCGACCGGGCGCCACGTCCGTCCGATGTCGAGGATGTCGCGGTGGCCGTCCGTGGTGAGGAAGGCGATCTTGGGCAGGCGCCGGGTGATCACCGCGTTGAGGCCGTGGGTACTGGCGTGGTTGAAGACCTCGGCGGCTTCGACGCCGATCTCCTCGGCTCCCTTGAGCACGCCCCGCTCGGTGGTCCGCACGTCCGTGGACACCTTGACGGTCTTGATCTTCCCGTCCTCGATCGCCACGACATCCGTGAAGGTGCCGCCGACATCGACTCCGATCATGATGACCTTTCCTCTCTCAGTTCACGTCCAGGCCAACGGAGGCCAGGGTGATCGGGCCGAGCAGGGGGCCCGGCTCGCGGGCGACCGACTCGAGGGTCTTCTGGTGCTTCACGGCGATGAACCAGCCGCCCTCGGACAAGACCGGGTACCGGCGGAAGTCCGCCGCGGTGCTGCCGGGGAAGTCGCGGGCCAGGTCGACACCCAGGGCGCGCAGGTCCTCTTCGGAAACTTCCTCCCGCAGCACGGTAAGGCCTTGCTGAGCAGGAGATTCTTCATCACTCACGGGCCATCACTCCAGTGTGTTGTGCCGGTGGCGGGTTTCGTGTACCAGTCGGTCTACGAAACGGTGACGGGAAGCACTCTAAGGCTCGGGCCGGGACCTGACAAGCCCGGACTGGGTGAGACCGGGGAAGCGCGCGGGCGGTTTCCCAGGCGGGCGCACGCGTCGCCGGGAACGCGGAATAAGCTGTGGGCTTATGCCAAGACCACCGGGACACGGGCCGGGCTACGAGATCAAGCGGCAGGAGATCATCGACCAGGCGGCGCAGCTGTTCGCGAAGCAGGGTTACGCGGCGACGGGCATCGCCGAGATCGGTCAGGTCGCCGGCCTGGCCAAGGGCGCGTTGTACTACTACATCGGGTCCAAGGAGAACCTGCTGGTCGAAATCCAGAACCGCGTTCTCAACCCGTTGCTGACCGCCGCGCGGCGGATCGCGGCACTGGACGAGGACCCGGTGCTGCGGCTGCGCCTGCTGTCGCAGACGCTGCTGGAGCTCATCCTGGCTCGGCTGGACCACATCTGGGTCTACGAGCACGACTACCGGCACCTGCGCGGTGCGAACCGGACGCGCCTTCTGCGCCAGCGCCACGAGTTCGAGAAGATCGTGCAGGACCTCCTGGTGGAGGCCATGGAGTCCGGAGCGTTCCGCAAGATGGACGCGCGGCTGGCGATGCTGCAGTTCCTCAACATGCACAACCACACCTACCAGTGGGCCAAACCCGGCGGGGGGTGGGACGCCGAGTTCCTGTCCCGCGAGTACTGCGCCACGTTGATCTCCGGCTTCCGGAGCCCCTCCTACGACGCCGACGACCTCGAGGAGCGGGTGCGCTCGTTCCGGGAGCGCGAGGGCGCCTGACCCCGGCTCCCGGACACGCGCACGCTAGCCACGGACGGACTTCCGCACGGCCGCGGCGATCCTGTCCCGATCGGGGAGCCACGCGCGTTCCAGTGACGGCGCGTACGGCGCGGGGGTGTGGGCGGCGCCGACGCGCAGAACCGGCGCGTCCAGCGTCCAGAACCCGTGCTCGGCCGCGACGGCGGCGAGTTCGGCGCCGACGCCGAAGGATTCGACTGCCTGGTGGGCGACGACGAGCCGGTTCGTCTTGGCCAGCGACTGCAGCACGGTGCCGGTGTCCAGCGGCGCGATGGTGCGCAGGTCGACGACCTCGACGCTGATGCCCTCCCGCGCCAGGTCCCCGGCCACCGCGACGCAGTCGTGCACCAGCTTCGAGTACGACACCAGGGTGACGTCCGTGCCCTCGCGGCGAATGGCGGCCTTGCCGAGTGGCACCAGGTGTCCTGGCCGCGGGCGCGGCCCCTTGCGCCCGTACAGCAGGCGGTTCTCGATGAACACGACCGGGTTGGGGTCCCGGATCGCCGCGCGGAGCAGGCCGTAGGTGTCGGCCGGCGTGGACGGCATGACCACGGTGAGCCCGGGGATGTGCGCGAGCAGCGCCTCCAGGCTCTGCGAATGCTGGCTCCCGGAGGACTTGCCCGCGCCGAACTGGGTGCGGACCACCAGCGGTAGGCTGACCGCGCCGCCGGTCATGAACCGCAGCTTGGCCGCCTGGTTCATCAGCTGGTCCAGGCACACCCCGAGGAAGTCCAGGTACATCAGTTCCACGACGGGACGCAGGCCCGCCATCGCCGACCCCACGGCCGCGCCGACGATCGCGCTCTCCGAGATCGGCGTGTCGCGGACGCGTCCGGGGTACTTGTCCGCCAGCCCCCGCATGAGCCCGAAGACGTTGCCGCCCGCGGCGACGTCGATGCCGGCGAGGAACACGTCCTCGTCGGCGGCCAGTTCGTGCTCGAGCGCCTCGTGCACGGCATCCATCGTGCGGAAAACCTCGCCGTCGGGTTCGGGCGGTTCCGGCACCGGCTCGCGGGGGACGCCGACGAAGTGGTGCAGCGTCTCCGGTGCGGGCTCGTCGGCGGCCTGAGCCCGCTCGACCGCCCTGTCGATGATCTCGTCCACCTCGCGGTCGATCTCCGCGACGCGGTCGGCCTCCAGCCGCGCGGCGAGCAGTGCGAGCGGGTCGCGCGTCTTCCACTCTTCGAGCTCGGCGGGCTCGCGGTAGCGCTCCGGGTCGCCCTCGTAGTGCCCGTGCCAGCGGTAGGTCTCCGCTTCCAGCAGCACGGGGCCGGCGCCACGGCGGAGGTCGTGGACCAGTGCGGTCGTCGTTTCGGCGACCGCGACGACGTCGTTGCCGTCGACGTGGGCGTAGCCGATGCCGTACCCGCGGGCGCGGTCGGCCAATGTCGCACGGTGCTGGTCCTTCGCGGCGGAGAACTCGGCGTAGTGGTTGTTCTCGCAGCAGAAGATGATGGGCAGCCGCCACACCGCGGCGAGGTTGACCGCCTCGTGGAACATGCCCTGGGCGACCGCGCCGTCGCCGAAGAACGCGAGCACCACGCCGCCCTGGTCGCGCAGTTGCGCCGCGGTGGCGGCTCCGGTGGCGATGGGCAGGCCCGCCGCGACGATCCCGTTGGCGCCGAAGATCCCCTTGCGGGGATCGGCGATGTGCATCGAACCACCTCGCCCCTGGCAGGTTCCGGTGCTGCGGCCCATCAGCTCGGCGAACATGCCGGTCACGTCCAGGCCTTTGGCGATGCAGTGGCCGTGACCTCGGTGGGTGGAGGTGATGACGTCCCGGTCGTCGAGCGGCCAGCACGCGCCGACCGCCGTGGCCTCCTGGCCGATCGACAGGTGCAGGAAACCGGGTATCTGGTTGGTGCGGTACAGCCGGGACGCCCGGTCTTCGAACTGGCGGATGAGCCGCATCCGCCGGTACATCTCGGTCTTCGCGCCGACCTCGCGGGCGGTGTCGCTCGCCTGAGTGGAAGTCATCCTGTTCTGCCCTTGTCTTGCTGGGGTTTCGGCCCGCCCCCTTGACATCTGGCGGGGAACCACGATTCTTGTACCGATTGTTCGAAAAAACAACTCTGACGCGAAGGTGGGTCGGATGCGAGCGTTGCGATGGCACGGCAGAGGTGATCTGCGGCTCGACGAGGTACCGGAACCACCGGCCCCGGCGCCTGGCGACGCGGTGGTGGCGGTGTCCTACGCCGGCATCTGCGGAACGGACCTGCATGAGTACACCGCGGGTCCGAATCTCATCCGGACCACACCCCACCCGCTCACCGGCGCCACGCCCCCGATGACGCTGGGGCACGAGTTCAGCGGCCGGGTCGCCGCACTGGGCTCGCCGGTGCCGGGGATCGAGGTCGGCACGCGGGTGGCGGTCGATCCGTGCCTGCGGTGCGGGGTCTGTCGCTGGTGCCGCCACGGCGAGTACCACATCTGCGCCAAGGGCGGTTCGGTCGGCGTCGCCTCGCCGGGGGCGTTCGCTCCGTTCGTCACCGTGCCCGCGGTTGGTCTGGTGCCGGTTCCCGACGGGGTGACGGACGAGCTGGCTGCGCTCGCCGAGCCCCTCGCGGTGGGGCTGCACGCGGTCCGCCGGGCCGGAGTACGGCCCGGCGACACCGCGCTGCTCCTCGGAGCCGGCCCGATCGGCATCGCGGCGCTCATGGCGCTCAAGCTCGCCGGCGCCGCGGGGATCTACGTCAGCGAGCCGGTGCCCGGCCGGGCGAAGCGCGCCGCCGAGCTCGGCGCGACCGAGGTGTACGACCCGGCCGTCAGCGACGTGCGACGTGAGGTGTTCCTGCGAACCGGGCGAGTCGGGCCGGACGTCGTCGTCGAGGCCACCGGGCGGCCCGAGCTGGTCGAACTCGCCGTCAAGACGGTGCGGCGAGGCGGCCGGGCCGTGCTCGCCGGCATCAGCGGTGGCGCCGCGTCGATCCCCCTCACCCAGATCGTGCCGTTCGAGCGAACCGTGCTCGGATCGCTGGGGTACAACTTCGACATCCCCCGCGTGCTGGACCTGATCGCCACCGCGCGGCTCGACCCCACTCCGCTGCTGACGGGTGTCTACCCGCTCGCTCAGGGGCTCGACGCGTTCGGCGAACTCAGCTCGGGTTCCCACCTGAAGATCCTGCTGACCCCGGAGGAGCGCTGAGATGGACTTCGACCTGCCCGCGGAAACCGTTGCCCTGCAACGGATGTGCCGGGACTTCGCTGCCAGGGAGATCGCGCCGTACGCGGCGGACTGGTCCGAGCGGTGCTACTTCCCGGCGGAGGTGTTCCGAAGTCTCGGCGAACTCGGCCTGATGGGCATGCTCGTCGAGGAGACCTATGGCGGCGCCGATGCCGGGTTGGTGTCCTATGTGGCCGCGATGGAAGCCCTGGGCGAGGCCGATCAGTCGGTGGCGGCGGCGTGGAACGCCCACTCCACCATCGCGACCCTGCCGCTGGCGCGGTTCGGCACTGATGACCAGAAGAAGCGGTGGCTGGTCCCCCTCGCGACCGGGGAGAAGCTCGGCGCCTTCGGCCTGACCGAACCCACGGCGGGCTCGGACGCGGCGGGCATCCGCACCAGGGCGCGGCGGACCGAAGACGGCTGGGTGCTCAACGGCACGAAGATGTTCATCAGCAACGCCGGCACCGAGATGAGCCTCGGCGTGACGGTGCTGGCGGTCACCGGTACGGATGCCAGCGGCAAGAACAGGTACGGAACCTTCTTCGTGCCGGACGGCACTCCCGGCTACGCGAAGGGGCGGCCGCTGCGCAAGCTGGGGTGGCACGCCCTGGACACCCGCGAGCTCGTGTTCACCGACTGCTGGGTCCCGGAGGACCACCTGCTGGGGGAGGAGGGCAACGGGCTGCGACAGTTCCTGGAGGTGCTGGACGCGGGGCGGGTGAGCGTCGCCGCGCTGTCCCTGTCGCTCGCGCAGGCCGCCCTGGACCTCGCGATCCGCCATGCCGGGGACCGCGAGCAGTTCGGGCGCCCGTTGAACAAGTTCCAGGCCGTGGGGCACAAACTGGCCGACATGGCCACCGAGGTGGAGGCCGCGCGCTGGCTGGTCTACCGCGCCGCCTGGCTGGGCGACCAGGGACGTCCGTACGCCAAGGCCGCCGCCATGGCCAAGCTGTACGCCTCCGAGGTCGCCAACCGGGTCGCCAGCGCGAGCGTCCAGATCCACGGCGGGTACGGGTTCATCCGGGAATCGGCGATCTCCCGGTTCTACGCCGACGCGAAGATCCTCGAGATCGGCGAAGGCACCAGCGAGGTGCAGCGCAACGTCATCGCGCGAACCCTCGTCCCGTCGGGCAAGGGGGTGGCGCGGTGACCGACTGCGTGCTGGTCGACCAGCATGACGACGTTCTGGTCATCACCATCAACCGGCCGGAGGCGCGCAACGCGATCGACTCCGCTGTCGCCCGGGCGGTCAGTGCTGCCCTGGATCAGCTGGAGGAGCGCGCGGACCTGCTGGCCGGGATCCTCACGGGCGCCGGCGGCACGTTCTGCGCCGGCATGGACCTCAAGGCTTTCCTGCGCGGTGAGGGTGTGTCGATTCCCGGGCTGGGCCTGGCCGGCCTGACCGAACGCAGGCTGTCCAAGCCGATGATCGCGGCCGTCGAGGGGTACGCCCTGGCCGGTGGGTGCGAGCTCGCGCTGGCGTGCGACCTGATCGTCGCGGCCGAGGGCGCTCGCTTCGGAATCCCCGAGGTCAAGCGTGGTCTCGTCGCCGCCGCCGGCGGTCTGCTGCGCCTGCCCCGGCGGATGCCCTACCAGTTGGCCATGGAGCACGCCCTGACCGGAGACCCGTTCGATGCGGAGGTGGCGTACCGCCACGGGCTGGTCAACCGGCTGGTGGAGCCGGGCCGAGCGCGCGACGAGGCGCTGGCGCTGGCCCGGCGGATCAACGCGAACGCCCCGCTGGCGGTCCGGGTCTCCAAGGATGTGGTCAGCCGGTGCTGGGACTGGGGCGCGGACGAGTCCTTCCGTGAACAGCAGGCACTCGTGCGGCCCGTCTTCGAATCCGAGGACGCGCAGGAGGGCGCCCGCGCCTTCGCCGAGAAGCGGGATCCGGTGTGGCGGGGTAGGTGACGGCTTCGCGTTGGCTGTTCCGCAGCGGCGGCTTCTTCGAGCGCTCGTCGAGCGCCCGCGCCGTCGCGCGCCCGCCCAGGTCGTCAGCAGGGGCAGCGGTTCGCCGTCCGCCCCGTACCCGGGGTGCGCTGTAGGTGCCCGCCCCGGGGGCGGGTGTGGATCTCTGTGATGACCTCGGGCGACGACTCCCGGCGTAATGCCGCTGGGGAGGTCGGCCGGGACCGCCAGTGATAGAGCCCCGACTGGCTGGCTTCCAGCAACCCGCAGGCCAATTTCGCCGGCAATGCCCGGTCTGCAAGGCGGGCGACTACTGTTTTCGCCCTTTGGGTCCGCTTCACCGCTGCCAGCTCCGCGCGCTCGGTGCTGCTCAGACCGGCACGTTCACCCACGGTCGATACGATCCTGTTTGGCCCAGCTGTGCGAGCACGACTCCCTGATCCCGAGCTCCTGCGCGGCTTCTCGCACTGGCTTGCCCGCTCGAACCGGGGCGACGGCGCGAGCGCGGAACTCGGGAGGATAAGCCTTCGGCAGCCTCCAGACGGCAAGCCGCGGGCTCTGCGCGTCGGCGACATTCGGTTCGGCCGCGGCGCGACCCCGGGACGCGGTACGCGGCCGGATTGGCCCTCTGACCTCATCGTTGCAGGGCGAAGGCGAGCAGCTCGTCGACTTCGTCGGAGGCGGTGAGGATGTCCTCGACGATGGCCATCACCTCGGCAGTGCCGTGCGCAACGTGGACGCCGGGCTGGCCGATGAGATCGGCGGGCCAGCGGTTCGCCTGCACGATGAGGTCGGTCAGGATCACCGGCCGGCGGTGCGCGACGGTTTGCCGGGCCCTTGATCCGCGCACCGCTGCGCTCTCCGGCCTCCACAACAATGGTTGCGCGCCCCTACCCGGACATCACGGTGTTGTGCATCGGGAAGCCGTGCTTGCTAGGTGGGTATTCGGCCAGAACTGCGACAGCACGAGGCCCGTGTCGGCGACGCAGGACTGCAGGTCCCGGTCCTCCGGCGGATAGGACTTGAGGATGCCCGTGCCGATGATTCGCGACTGTCCGGCCGCGAGCGTCGAGCGCCCGGGTGTGCGCCGCGGTGTCGATGCCTTCCGCCCGGCCGGAGATCACCGTGATGTCGCGGTCGACCAGTCCTTGAGCCGTCGCACGAGCGAGGTCCAGGCCTCGGGCGGAGGCCTGGCGCGAGCCGACCACCGACATGCCGATCTCGCCGGGTACGAGGCTGCCCTGGTGGAAGAGCACCGGTGGGATCTCGTGGATCTCCCGTAGCTGAGCGGCGTACTCCTGGTCTAGGAAGGTCAGGAACCCCAGCTTCGACTCTCGCCACGCGGCGATGTCCTGCTCGGCCTCCGCAAGCGAGTTCGTGGTCGCTTCGGAGGGTGAGAACAGAGGGGCCGGGTTGTGCTCGTGCCACATCGCCAGAGCGCTCCCGCGCGTGCCGACGTCTTCGGCAGACAGCTTAGAGCCGCTGTCGGCGGCCTGCTGTCCGCGCCACAAGCAGACCACTGTCGCTGCATCTAGCGGGCGGTGGGTGGCCGTTGGCCGCTGTCGCACCCCCTCGGCCTCGGCGTCCGCTGCACCGTGAGAGGAGCACCGAAATCATCATGTCCCACTGGCTGTTCGAGCCTGGCAACGTCAACGTCACCGTCGGCCATTCCACTACGTTCAGCGCTCTCGACGAGCTGCTGGAACCGACGCCGCTGTACGACGCGGTCGTCGACGAGGTGACCACACCCGCGATGGCCCAAGACAAAGCCCATCACCCTCTCGTCACACCCGAACGTCGAGCGTTCCCCGACGCCGGCGCTGTCGAGTGCCTGATCTGCAGTCGTGTCGGTCCGGTCGAAGCGGCGGTCCGTCACGGCGATGCGTGGGTCGGGTGGTGCTGCAGCACCGAGTACTTCCCCCACGGCAACCAAGAACCGAGTGAAAGGAGTCCCCAGTGAACACCGCCAAGACCTGGGAAACACCGGGCCTGTACTACGTCGATCCGTTCGAGCTCGTTCTCGACGACAACTCGCGGGAGATCGACGACATCCGCGCGAAGAACCCAGGCCTGTGCGCCAGCATCGCCAAGTACGGGGTGAAGACCGCGGTCACCGCGAACCCGGACGAGAACGGCACCCTGCGCCTGCGCTACGGGTTCAGCCGCGTGCTGGCCAATCGGCTGTGCGTCGACCAGCATCCCACCATCCCGGTGATCGTGGTGGAGGCGGGGGAGGAGGACGAGGCGCAGCGGCTGATCGACCAGTGGGACGAGAACACGCAGCGCGTCGGCTACACCCAGGCCGAAGAGGTGCACATCTTCGAGCGGATGGCCCTGTTCGACCTCGCACCCGAGGAGATCGCCGAGAAACTGAGCACCTCCGCCGACCGTGTCACCGCCGGCCTCGCGGTCGCGCGCAGCGCCGCCACCCGCGAGGCCCTGCGCGAGGATGATCAGCTGACGCTGGAACAGTACGCCGCGCTCACCGAGTTCGAGTCCGATCCCGAAGCGCACGCCGACCTGCTCGACACGCTGCGCTCGTGGCCCGGCAACTTCGCCTTCGCCGCTGCCCGGTGGCGCAGGAAAGCCGCTCGCCGAGCAGCCTGCGTGGAAGCCGCGGACGAGCTGCGGGCCAGGGGAGAGCTGGTGATCGTCGACCAGCTTCCCGACACCGCCGCACGACTGCACGACCTGCACGCCGACCAGGACGGCGAGAACGGCCGAGTCCAGCTGCCAGTTGACTTCGTGCAGCGCACCGATCTCGTCGGTGCGCCAGACCAGGGCGTAGTCGAAGGAGGACCGCCTTCGATGGGCAGGCAGGTCACGTTCGGGCGTGGGTAGAGCTGTTCGACCTGGACGCCCACGAGGACGGCGCCGTGTCCGGAGGCGGCGTAGGCCGGCATCTCCTGGAACCGGGTAGCGTGGTGCCGTGGGCGCCGAGCGGGTTACGGCAGGTGGTGTTCGACCCGGTAACTGGGAGGTCTTGGGCGAACACGGAAGTCTGTTCGGCGAGCGCTGGTTGAGGTGATGGCCGGGTGCGGGATCACCTGCGCGCGCCGCCGCCCCGGTCGGGGCCGCAGAAGCGGCGGAGTCGAAGCTGGGGAGTTTCGCGTCCCGGCTGAACGGCGCCGGCTTCACTCCGGCGCGTGGGTCGGCGACGGGGAGGCAGGTTGGCTTCGTGTCCGGCCGGTGTTGCCGGATGCGGCATAGTTTCTACGCTTGGATGCGGGTGTTGCCATCCGCGGCGCGCTCCCTGAGCACTCGCTCGCCGGCGTCGATGTAGGACGTGAACAGGTCCCGGACGTCACGCAGTCGTCCCGCCGCCCGTTCCGTCTCGGTCAGTTCCTCGGCCGCCCGAAGCGTGCGGATGAAGGCTCGGGCGCGTTCGTGGCTGGCCGCGAGGAGTTGTTCGAAGCCGCCGGCTGCCTCGACGAGCAGGCGGCGGCTGCCGGGTTGCGGGATCGTTCGTGCCAGCCCCCAGGAAACCAGTTCCCTGGTCGCGGTGCTCACGGCCCCGGAGCTGAGGGACAGCGCGGCGCGCAGCTCGTCCGAAGTGGACGCTTCGCTGCGCAGCAGGAGGTAGCCGTAGATCCGGCCCGTGGCACGAGGGAGGTTCCACGTCGCCAGCGTGTCGCCCAGGGCGTTGACGAAATCCTGCTGTTCCGGGGTCATGATCGCTGCTCCCCGTGTCGGATCGGGTGTTGCCAGCCGTTCAGGATCCGCAGCAGGGTATGCGAGGTTTCCGCGGGCGCGTCCCACGTGACCATGTGCCCGGCGCGCGGGATCACGTGCTCGGCGACGCCTTCGGTCGCGGCCCAGCGGGACATCGCCGTGGCGATGTTGCCCGTGCGGTCCTCGGCGCCGCGCACCAGGGCGAGTGGCACTGGCGAACGGTATCCGGGGTCGGGCGCGACGAACGACACGGTCGCCGCCCACACGTCCAGGAATCTGCGTTTGGGCATGCGGGCGAAGAGTGCTTCGGTCCGGGCGATCGCGTCGGGGGAGACCGCTGAGGCGCGGGCCATGAGATGAGGAAGGGATTTCGCGGGAACCAGGGCGAGCGCCGGCGCAGCGAGTCGGAGCGCGCACCGTTCCAGCGCGGACAGCGGGCCGGCGTTCCAGGTGGAGTCGAGCACGATCACGCCGCTCACACGCTGCGGGTGCGTCCGCGCGAAGGCCTGCGCGAGATTGCCGCCGAGCGAGTGTCCGGCGAGCACGGGTGTATCGATTCCGCACTCGGCGAGCAGCGCGCCGAGGTCCTCCAGTGCGTCCGTCGCACTGAACCGCACCCCGGGCGCGAGCGCCGACCGGCCGTGCCCGCGCAGATCCCAGACGACGACGCGAAACCCGTGCTGCGTCAAGGTCGTCACCTGCGCGTCGAACATCGTGTGGTCGACACCCGCGCCATGCGTGAGCACCACGGCAGGACCGGTGGCGCCCGAGTCCGCGAAGGCGATCTCGGCGTCACGGCGAGCGAGACGCCGAGTAAGATTCACCATCCTCTGAAAATAGTTCAGATCCGGGTCGCGTGCAAGTGATCCCTTGGCGAGCCCCAGATCCGTCAGGGGCTGGACGGGTTGAGGGGACTGCCGGCCCAGCCGCGTGTCATTCGCGGTGAGCTACAGTTCGTCGCCACGGGGGACGCGGAGGGGACGATCACGTCGCGCAGCCACGTCATATCCCGTGCGCCCGCCGGTGAAGATGGCCCGGCTCGCGCGCCGGTTCTTCGCCGGCGCCGCCGAACGCGGCGTCACCGGCGAGCTCGCCGAGCAGATCTTCCACCAGATCTACGCCTTCAGCGACTACGGCTTCCCGGAACAGCCACAGCCACAGCTTCGCGCTGCTGGTCTACGCCAGCGCGTGGTTCAAGTGCTACCACCCGTCGGCGTTCCTCGCCGGGCTGTTCAAGGCCCAGCCGATGGGCCTCTACAGTCCGCAATCGCTGGTCGAAGACGGGCACCGACACGGGGCGATCACCGTGGCCCCGACATCAACCGCATCCCAGTCGAGGCCACGCTCGAACCCCACGCCGACAGCGCCGGCGGGCTGGCGGTCCGGCTCGGACTCGGGACCGTGCGCAACCTCGGCTGCGACGCCGCCGCGGCGATCGTCGACGCCCGCGCCGCGGGGCCGTTCACCTCGCAGGACGACCTCACGCGCCGGGTCCGACTCGACACCCCCGCCATCGAAGCGCTGGCCACCGCCGGCGCGCTACCGAGCTGGGGACAGGACTGCGGCCAGGCATTGTGGGCCGCCGGCGCGGCCGCCCGGCACCACCCCGGCCACCTTCCCGGCCTCGCCCCAGGCCTGGACGCCCCGCCCCTGCCCGGCATGACCAAGCTCGAGCTGGCGGCCGCGGACGTCCGGGCCACCGGCGTCGTCGAACAAAACACCTGGTCAGGCTTCCGAACAGTCGCCCGCGCCAGCTCACGCGATGCTCGTGCGCGCCATGGTCCAACGCTCCCCCCGAAGGCGTCATCAGCCTCCGCGCCGACCGCATCGAACACCTCCCCGTGACCATCCAGCACGCATCCCGCGACTTTCGCTGACTCCCGCGATCGCGGTGAGCCGTCTGTAGGGTCTCAAGAATGAGTGCGGCGCGGAGGGTCCCGATCGGCGCCTACGGCTCAGTGGCGTTGAGGATTCCCGCGCCGGCGAGAGTGGCTTGAACAGCGTCGGTGAAGCCAGCGATGTCGTCGAGCCCGAACGCGACGCGTTGGAGCACGAAACCGTGCAGTAGCGCCAGTACGACCCTGGCCCCGCGTTCGGGGTCCAGCCCGGTCGGCACCGTCCCGGCGGCTTGGCCGTGACGAAGGACCTCAGCCATGCTTTGTCGGACATTCTCGAATCCCTCGACCGCTCGCCGGTGGAGTCCTTCGTGCACGAGTAGCTCGCCCCATGCCTGCACGGCACAGCGGAGTAGCTCGTCGACGGGGACGGGCTGGCCGGCCGCATCGAGGGCAGTGTCTCTGGCGGCGGGGCCGATCGACGCAGCGACGAGATCGGCGACCGTGGCGACCTTTTCGCCTTGGACCAGTCGCGCTACCGGCTCGAACAGCAGGTGGAACGCGTCGCCGGCGAGTTCGAGAATGATCTCCTCCTTGCTGGCGAAGTAGCGGTACGGGGCGCCGACGGACACACCTGCCTCTTGTGCGATGTCCGGCATCGAGGTCTGGTGGAACCCCTCACGTGCGAAGCAGCGACGCGCCGCCGCCACGATCTGAGCGCGGCGCACCTCGCGGCGCGCGTCGGTGATCCGCGGCATCGAGCCGACCTCCGTGGTGCCGTTGACCGACACAAAATGAATGATTGTTCGCCTTGACAGCTCCATGTTAACAGTGAACGATCATTCACGGAAGCGAGGTGTAGTTGTGAGCAATCCGACGCTTGCCATCGGTGTCTACCGGTACGAACACACCGCAGCCCTGCTGGACGGGACTGTGACCGTCGAGGGCGTGGATGCCACGTTCGAGACGGCGCCACTCGTGTCGGACATTTTCCGGCGCATGGTGCGCGGGGACTTCGACGTCGCAGAGCTGGGACTGACGTACTTCCTGCGCCTGTTCGACCAGCGGGATGCGCCGTTCCTGGCGCTGCCGATCTTCCCGAACCGGAACTTCCGGCACTCGGCGATCTTCGTCAACATCGCGAGCGGTATCGCCGAACCCCAGGATCTCGCCGGGAAAACCGTGGGCGAGTTCGCGCTGTACGGACACGACGCGGGCGTGTGGCCCAAAGGCATCCTGGCCGACGACTACGGCGTCACCCCCGACCAGTGCCGGTGGATCATCGGCGGCACCAACTATCCTGTCCCGTCATTCGACTGGATCCCTCAGCCCGTGCCCCCCGGCGTAGACGTCCGACGCGCCGCGCACGGTCACACGCTCGGGGCCATGCTCGAGGCGGGCGAGATTGACGCACTGATCTCCGTCGATGTCCCGCAGACGCTGCTGGACGGATCACCGAGGGTCGCGCGGCTGTTCCCCGACTACCCAACGGTGGAACGGAATTACTACCGGCGCACCGGCATCTTCCCGCCCATGCACGTCATCGCGGTACGCAAGGAACTCGCGGACCAGCCTGACGTGACAACCGCCCTCTACCGGGCCTTCAGCGAGGCGAAGGAGATCACGGCGCGCCAGTACCGCGAGGGGGCGGCCAAACAACACATGGCCCTCATGACTCCCTGGTTCAGCCAACTCTTCGCCGAGAATCGGCGCCTGCTCGGCGGGGACTGGTGGCCCTATGGCGTCGAAGCCAACCGCACGGCGATCGACACCTTCCTGCGCTACCACCACGAGCAGGGCCTGTCGAAACGCCACCTGACGAGCGAGGACATCTTCGTCAGCGACCTGCTGGGGACATGATCGTCAGCCCACGTCACAGCCAGTCCGGGGTGCGGCCGCCGGGCCCGGCAAACATCCGCAGGGTGCGCTCGTCCAGCATCGCAGGCCGTTCTCCTGTGGTGTCATCTGGCGCGGTCGATCAAGCGCGGTCATGAGCTGCTCGCCGGACACTGGGAGCGCGACTGGTCGGTTCGACCGGTCGCGTTCGGCTCCGCGGGCATGCCCGTGGTCGGCGCGTCGTCCCCGGCCGGGCGGCGTTACCCGTGGTGGCCGGGTCCGGTTGTGATCGTCCGGTGCTGCGGGAACAGCCGTCCGGGAGGCGTCCGGCGGTCGCGACGAGGACCTGGTTCAGCGGGGTGCCGTTGGCTAGGACCTCGGGCTGACCTCGTGGGCGCGTCGGTCGGCTACGGGTGCAGCGCCGGCGTCGTCGAGCACCGGGCAGCACCGCTGGGCCAGGTGCAGGCAGAGCTCGTGCAGCGCGCTGGACATGCTCACCTGCCCGGTGCGGCTGGCCAGCACCCACGCGGGGCGGCAGCGGCAGCCCGCAGACCTGGCATGCCCAGCGGAGCTGGCAGTCCTCCAGCCGGAGCCGGTCGACGTAGCGCCACCAGACCCGACCGCGCACGACCTGGAGGGGACCTACTGGCTGTTCGGCCGCGGGGACCGCCGTGGTCTTGATCTGCCGGCCAGAGCGCGGACGGCAGCACGCTTGAGTCGGCGCCAGCAGATGATGCTGCAGGCGATGCCGGACGAAGGCTTGGTGGTTCCCGCTGGCGGTGGCGCTGGCCGGCGGCAACCGCAACGACATCACAGCCGCCTCCGGTAATCACATGGTGTTTTGACCCGGTGCGGGCTCGGTCGACCGGGCTCGGCCCGGTTTTCGGCCCCCTTTCAACGCCCGGACATGCGAGCCATCGATCGCGGCCCGAGACCAGTCGATCAGCCCGGCCGCGTTCAGCTTCGCCAGCAGCAGCTCGTGCAACTGCTGCCACATCCCGGCCTCAGTCCAGTCCCGCAACCGCCGCCAGCACGACCATGGCATCCCCGTCTACAGCACGAACAAGATCCCGCACAACGCACGCCGATCGTCCAACCGCTTGCGCCGCGGATTTCTGAACCGGCGCTCAACTTTGGGCAACGGAGGCTCGATCAGCTCCCACAGCTCGTCCTCTACCTCCCACGGCCTACGCTGCGCCACCAACACCTCCCGAGACAAGATCAACAGCGGGAGACATCAAACCACACCAAGATCATATTGTTACGACCTCTTATTCAAGACCTCAACCAGGCCAGGTAACGGGAAGGCTTGCCAGACAACCTCGGGACCCTTCAACACCCATGAGGTACGCCTCGCCGCCCTTCATGCGGAGGCGCGGCGACGACGGCCCCGATCAGGCTGACCGACATCCTGGACATCACAGCTAGAACAGCGCGACCCGACACGTGCGTCCTCAGTTCGCCTAGCATTGGTGTGTTCACGTGTGATGTGACCCGAGGTGCGAGATGCAGATCGAAGCGATACTTCCCGCCATGGCCACGAACGCTGCTGCTGATTCCGTCGAGGCCGATCTGGTACGTGAGCGAGCGGTGACGGCGATGCGGGTGCTGCGTGAACTCATCCCCTGGGAGGGGTACGCCCTCTCAGCCTGGGACGCCGTGTCAGGAACCCACCGCCACGTCACCCTGGCGAGTGAGGGTTACTCCGCACAGGTCCAGGCCCACATGAACGACGCCTTCGTGCAGGAGAATCCCGGTTTTCAGCTCTTGCACACCCGCGTACCTGACGCGCTGAGGTGGTCCGACCTCGCCCGTGACTGGCAGGTCGAGTTCTCCAAGACCTTCTCCGCCGAAGTGGTCTTGATCCCGGCGGGATTCAAGGAGGGCGCGACGATGTGCCTGCGGCTCCCGGACGGTCGCTACACCGGAGCGCTTCACGTCAGCTGGGCACGTCCACACGACGCCAGCGACGAGGCGCGACGCACCATCGAGGGTTTCCGGCCATTACTCGCGCAGGCGTGTGACCTGCTGAGCGCGCTCCCGGCCGAGCATCACGTGGGTCCCGACGCCCACGCAGTGGTCGTTTCCAGTACGGGGACGGTCTCGCAGATGCCCGGGCGATCGGCCGGACCGGTCCTCCTGGAGCACATACCCAACCGCGTGCTCCGCGACCTGGCCATGCGTGGCTCGGTTCGCCGGCGCTATCTGTGGGCAGGCCCGAAGGGGAGCTGTCACCGTATCGACGTCATCCCGTGCCGTGGTCAGGCGACGCTGATCAGCGAGGAACAGATCCCGTGGCCCTTCGACCTCAGCCCCCGGGAGGCCCAGATCCTGCACCTGGTGGCACAAGGATTCTCCAATCCGCGGATCGCTCGGGAGCTCTTCATCAGTCCACGCACGGTTTCCACCCATGTCGAGCACCTGCTCGAGAAGCTCGCATGCGAGTCGCGAGCCCGGCTCGCGGCGATCGCGGTCGGCGCCGACCTTGTTCTCCTCAACGCCACGGACGCCTGAGACAGTGTTGTGAAGCCGGGTGATCACCTCGGCGTGGCAGCGGTGGTAGTTGTCAGGATTTGGTGATCATTTCGGTCGGGTGGGTGTCTGTGGCTGCAAGCCGGCCTATGACTCGTCGGTGACCGACGCGCAGGAGGTGATCGAGCCGTTGCTGCCCCGGCCAGCGGCGGTGCTGTGTGGTCGCTCGCATGTGTACTCACGCCGGTTGATCGTCGACACGATCTCCTAGTGCTGGTCAGCGGGTGCGCGTGGCGGCTGGTCCGCACGATCGGGGTCGTGGAGCATCGCCTACCAGTGGTTTCTCGGTGAACAGATTGGCTACGACGCCGGGAAACGCGTCCGGACCGCAAACGCCACTGGCTCATCGACCCTCGGCCTGATGCTGCACGGGACTCCTCGACGAGTTCGGTCGACGACACCCGCCAGGCGCGCAGGTCAGCGCCGAGCTGTCGCAGGTCGAGGTCAGGGAAACGCCCCGCGCCAGTGGCGGAGGATTCGGCTCAGTGACCGGAGCGGCAGCGTGACTCCAGTGAGGCCGGAGAGCCCTGCTGAAGCCTCAAGTCCCGAATACGTCAGTCGACCGATGCCCCTCGATCGAGCCGATTCCTACGCTCAAGGTCTCGACACCAGCAGTTCACGCCCTGGTCGACGAAGTGAGGTTTCATGGAACGCACGAAGGATGAACAGCGGCCTTCGGGCACCGTGCTGTTCGGCGCTTTGTTCGCGCTGGTGTACGCGGTCGCACTGGCACCGCCGGTGTACATCACGCTCTCCCGGCAACATGGGAGGTTGCTCTCGATCCCAGCGTCGGTTTGGTACATGCTCCTGGTCTCCGCGGCCGCGATCGCCGTGACCTACGGGCTCTGGCTGCTCGAGCGCCGGCGGGGGGTGCTTGACTGATGATCATCACCTTCGGCTCCCTGGCCCTGTTCTTCGCCGTTATCGTCGGTGTACTGCACCTCACCAAGCGACGTCGCGACATCGCGTCCTTCAGCGACTACGCGGTTGGGGAGCGCTCTTTCTCCAGTTGGTTCGTGTCGATGGCCTACACCAACTCGTGGTGGCCCGGATCGACGTTCACCGCCGTGTTCGGCCTGATGGTGGCCAGCGGTCTGGTCGGTCTGTACTTCCTTGTCTACTCCGTCCTCGGCGTCCTGGCGATGTACTTCATCGCACGCCCGGTCTGGAAGTGGGGCAAGCAGTTCGACCTGCGTACCCAGGCGGACCTGCTGGCTCTGCGCTACAACAGTCCTGCGCTCAAGCTCGTCGCCAGCGCTATCAGTGTCGTCGCGCTCCTCCCATGGCTCATCCTGGGGCTGATCGCTATGGGCGCCGTCATCCAGTGGGCGTCGCTGGGACACCTCTCGGTCGCCGACTCGATCCTTATCGGCATCCTCGTTCTCGTCGTCCGCCAGTTCTGGACCGTGCAGATGGGCATGCGCGGACTGATCGTGACCGACATGGTCCAGGGGATCGTGGCCTATCTGGGCTCGGCCGTCCTCTGCCTGGGCCTGCTCTTCTTCTACTTCGATGGTCTTTCGAACCTCGACCGCCTGAGCGAGAGCCAGCTCAGCCTGCCCGGCTTCGGATCCGAGAACGGCGGCTTCTACTACTTCGGCATCGTCGCGGCCGGCATCATCGGCAGCTTGTGCTGGCCCATGATCTTCACCCGCATCTACACCGCGGCCAGTGTGCAGGAAGTCAAGAAGGGATCCCTGCAGACGATGGTCATCGGCTTCGGGTTCTTCGTGCTACTCGTCGCAGTTGCGCTGTGCGCGGCACCCCTTCCCTTCGCCGCGAAGGAGCCCGTCTCGGCGTTTTTCGCGGTCTCGCAGGATGCGGGCGGCACGTGGCTGCTGGCGTGCTCGTTGGTCGTCGTCTTCGCTGCCGGCATGGGCTTCGTCGACGGCGTCACCCAGGCCATCGGCACACAGGTCGCCAACGACATCGTCGGGGTCATCCGCCCCCTGCGTGACAAGCAGGAGCTCTACCTGGCCAAAGGTGCGATGGGAGTGAGCGCGATCATCGCCGCCGTCATCGCCTACCGGATCTATGACTCCCCGAACCTGGCAGGCGTCACGCAGCTGGCCTACCAAGCAATCATCCAACTGGCCGTTCCGATCTTCGGCGGACTCGTCTGGCGCCGCGGCACCAAGGCAGGAGCGATCACAGGGCTCTTGACAGGTGCTTTGGTGGCGCTCGTGCTGACGGTGCCCTACATGGACGTCGGTGGTGCCGTTCCATGGCTGGGCGGCCTCGGTTCCGGACTGGTGGGCCTGGTCGCCAACCTGGCTGTGTTCGTCGCCGTCAGCATCGCCCGCCCGGACGACGCCGCAGAGCGTCACAGGGTCGACCAGCTCTTCCGAACGGCGCGATCACGTACCGCCCCAGCCGGCCCGTCGGCTCCGGGACCTGTCACCAGCCCGCTCTCGGACCCGGTCTGAACCCCAACCCAGTCACCATCGACGTCCCGCACAACAGGAGACACGATTCATGAGCACCATCGCGCACACCATTGACATCCCGCACCTCGGGGGCTCGGTGATCGGTGCCACCTTCGGCAAGCCTCATGATCCTGAACTGCCCACGCTGGTCATGATCAACTCGTACACCACCTCCGCCGACCTGTACCGGCCGCAGTTCGCAGACCCGGTGCTGAACGGGGCGGTGAATCTCCTCGCTCTCGAGCCATTCGGGCACGGCCGCACCCGGGCGGGGTACGAGCACTTCACCTACTGGGACAGCGCAATCGCCAACCTCCAGGCGCTCGCGGCCTTGGGCATCAGCGAGGCATTCGTGCTGGGCACCTCCCAGGGCGGATGGATCGCCGTCCGCATGGCACTGATGGCGCCCCAGGTCGTCAAAGGGCTGATCCCGCTGGGCACGTCGCTCGATACCGAGAGCCAGCGCACCCGCGATCTGGGCTGCTGGGACGGTCCGCAGTTCTGCACACCCTTCATCGACGCATTCGCCGATCCGGTCGACTCTGACTGGGTGGTGCCGGACCAGTTCGTGGACGACACCTTCGACGCGGCACTCGGCGGTCTGACCGACGACGAGCGCAGGTTCTGGCTCAAGACATATCGGACGAACTACGCCGGCGACGCCGGCCGGCACCGTCTTCGCCTGTGCACGATCAACCTGCGCGATCGCGACGGTCTCCACGGCCGGCTGGATGAGGTGCGACCGCCGGTGCTGTGGCTGCACGGCACCGCCGACCAGGTCTACTCGGTCGCCAACGCCGAACAGGAAATCAAGCTCTTTACGCGCTCGGCCGACGCCAGGCTCGAGGTGATTGACGGCGGGCACCACTTCCTGAGTGCTTCGAAGCCGGATCAGGTCAACGCGGCCGCCACCAAGTTCATCTCGAGGTGGGCATGACGAGCGCGCACGTCGCCGGCCAGGCTCCGAGAATCGACCGCGAGGGAGCCAACGACGCGGCGGTCGCGGCCATGCTGGCTGTCGACCCGATCCTGGTCGACGTCGCCCCAGCACTCGAAGCCCTGCCGGGCATGACGCCGCACACGATCCTCGTCTCGGGAGCGCCGTTGGAGTGGGCGCAGTACACCGGTGGTCAGCGTCGGGCGGTCCTCGGAGCGGCCGTGTTCGAGGGGCTCGCCGACTCGCTTGCGGAGGCAGACGCCTTGCTGCATGAGGGGAAGATCATCGTCCGGCCCTGCCATGACCACGGCTGCGTCGGCTCCGTCACGGGCGTCACCTCGGCCTCCATGCCGGTGTGGGTTGTGGAGGATCCGGTCACCGGCGGGCGCGGGCACTGCCTGCTCTATGAGGGCAGCGAGCGTCAACGCTTGACCTACGGAGTCTGGAACGACGCAGTGCACCGGCGCCTGATCTGGTTGCGAGAGGTCTTGGCTCCGCAGCTGTCGGCGGGTCTGCGGCATGTCGGCGGGCTGCGACTGAGCCCCATCATCCGCCGCGCTCTGGGCATGGGGGACGATCTGCACAGCCGTAACACCGCCGCTACCGCCATCCTGTATCAACAGCTGAGCGGACCGGTCCTCGACGCCAACGGGCTCGGCGCTTCTACGCGTGAGGTTCTCGACTTCCTTGGTCAGAACGACTTGTTCTTCCTCCACATCGCTATGGCGACGGGCAAGTGCATCGCTGATCGCGCCGCGGGGATGGTGGGGAGCACCATCGTGACTGCCATGACGCTCAACGAGAAGCAGTTCGCGATCCGCACCGCCGGCACAGGACGACGCTGGTTCCGGGCGCCGATTCCTCCGCTGCGGGCGAAGTTGTTCGACGGCCTCAGGCCCGAGGACACGGCGTTCATCGGCGGTGAAAGTCTCATCACCGAGACGATCGGCCTGGGCGGCATGGCTGCAGCTGCGGCCTTCTCCCTCCAGGACTACAGCGGCGGTTCGGTCGATCACATGGTGACGACGACGAACGCGATGTACGACATCACGCACACCGAACATCCGACATGGAAGATTCCGTACCTAGCCTTCCGAGGCGTCCCGTTCGGGATCGATGCGGCACAGGTAGCCGCGTCCGGCATCACGCCGAGCATTCATATGGGCGCAGCACTCCGCGAAGGTGGTCACGCTGGCGCGGGACTCCTGATCGCGCCAGCAGAACCGTTCCAGGAAGCGGCCAAAGCGTTGCAGGCGGCCGGGTCTTCCCGGTGAGCTAGGCGAGGGTCAGACGCGGACGGAGGTTGCGGGCAGCATGCTTGCGGGCGAGGGGTTACTCACCCGGCAGGTTCCTCCCGCACCGCGGCGTGCGGCCCGCTGCAGTGCCGGCTCTTCTTGTGCGCCGAACAGCAGGGAAATCGGGCGGTTCCAGCGGGGACCGCCGAGTTTTCGCCGCCCGCGCCCGGTTCGCCGCGTCAGACATCGCGGTAGGTGCGCAGGTCGATGGAGGGGCGCTTGCCGCGCCCCTCCACCTGTGGCCGGCGACCAGGAAGTTGTCCGGGCCGGCTCCCACTCCGATGTCGGGCGTCGGCCGTCCGCCCGACACCGCGTCGATCCCGGCGGCTTCCTTGGCCAGCAGGGCCGTCGGCCAACTCGGGGCGATCAGGACGTGGCTGAGCAACTCGATCCGATTGGTCACCGCAGCGGCCGCGGCAGGCTGGCCTGGCGGTGAACCGACGGGTGACGAGGTCGTCGTGGACCGGTGGTCCCGCTGTGCGGGGCAGGCGACGTTTCTTGGCGAACAGGCTCCGGATCCGCTGCTCGCGGCACAGGCGGGCGACCGGTTGTGGCAGTTCGACGCGCAGGGTGTTCGGCGCCGGTGCCCTGCAGCCGAGCCGGCTGTGCCTCGCACGCCTGCTGCCTACCGCAGGAGGCGGGCGATGTGGACACGGGTCGTTTTCGCTTCGGGGATCGGCATCAGCATCCAGTCGTGCACCACACCGGCGGTCTCTTCGACGGTGACCTGCGTGCCGGGGGCGTCTCGGGCGAGGTCGGCGAAGCGGTGAGCATCCGGGTTCAGGAGGTCCCTGGTGCCGGTGAAGACAGTGATCGCGCCGAGGTGGTCGACCCGGGCGTGAACGGGGCTGACCAGTGCACTGTCGGGCCCGTCGGGGCCCGCGTAGCTGGAGGCGAGAGCGCGGATGTGGTCGAGCTTCAGCAGCGGATCGTGGGGGGCGATGCGGGCGCTTTCTGGATTAGCGAACGTGAGGTCGAACGTAGGGGACAGCAGCACTGTCGCATCCGGCGCGGGGGACCCCTCGGCGAGGGCGACAAGGAGGTTCAGGGCCATTGTCGCTCCCGATGAGTCGCCGACGAGCGCCGTCGGCACCTCTTGTGCGGTCGCCAGCCACAGGTCCGTGAGGACCGGGGTGATGTCGCGGTGGGTGACTGCTGGAACGAGGGGGAAGATCGGTACGACGAAGGTCCGCGAGGTGCCGACGGCGAGGTCGGCGACGAGGTTCCAGTGCCGGGCCTGGATTTCCGCTGCCCACGCCCCGCCATGCAGGTAGAGGGCTTGCTTCCCGGAGGACGTTTCCGGCGCGAGCGTGAACACCGGCCAGTCGCGGAATGTGCTCCGCGTTATGGTGACCCTCTTCTTGAGAGACGGCGGCGGCGAGTACTGGGCCGCGGTGCTCGGCTCCTTGGTGAATTTCTCCGGGTTGAACTGTTCTCGAGCACGCATGACCGTCATGGCGCCGGCGAGCAGCCGGCTCCGCAGGCTCGGACTCATTTCGCGGCGGCCTCGGTGTAGGACCCGGAACGGACGTCGTCGATCAGCGATCGCGGCGCGGGACTCCAGCCGAAGGTGTCGCGGGCCTTGGCGGCGTCGAGGCCGCTCGTCGTCGTCAGGATGCGGGCGGCCGGTCCGAAGCTCTGTTCCGCGATCTCGAGCGGAACGGATGCGACCGGCTTTCCGGTCAGGTCTCCGATCGCTTCAGCGAGCGCTCGGAACGTGAACGGCACGGCGCCGACAGCGTTGTAGATGCCAGCGGCCGGGCGTTCGAGAGCCGCGACGTACAGATCGGCGAGGTCGTCGACGTGGACGGGGGTCCACGCGTTCTCCCCGTCTCCGACGTAGATCGACGTGCCGGTGTGCTGGGCGGACTGGATCAGTCCCGTCACGAGTGCGGAGCCACCGCGGCCGAAGACCAGCCCGGCGCGGAACACGATGCCGGAGATGCCCGCCGCACCGCAGACGATGCGTTCAGCTGCGACCTTCACCGGCTGTGCGCTGACCTCCGGCAGAACAGCATCCTCCGACTTGTCCTGATCCTCCTCGAACCCGTAGACCAGCCCGGTGCTGGTGAATACGAACGGCTTCCGGACAGTCCCGGACGCGGCGCCGTCGACCAACGCCTTGACCGCGGCCAGCTCCATCGCCGTCGATTCGTCGGTCATCGCGTAGTCGACCGCTGCGTGAATGACGGCATCGGCGGCTGCCGCAGCGCCGGCGAGGACGGTGGTGTCGCTGAGCGACCCAGCCACAGGTGTGGCACCCGCTTCGTGCAGGCGTGCGGCGCTGGCGTCCGAGCGGGCAAGGGCTGCGACGTCGTGCCCGGCCCTGACGAGGTGCTCGACGAGGACGGTGCCGAGGTAGCCCGTCCCTCCAGTGATGAAGACCTTCATGATGATTCCGTTCCTCAGCGGTTTCGCGGTGGAACATCACGCTAAACTCTTACATCAGTGTCAATGTCAAGTGGAAGCGAGCGTGGGCATGAAGATCGGCGAGCTGAGTCGGGCTTCCGGAGCGAGTCCGAGGTCCCTGCGATACTACGAGGAACTCGGCTTGATATCGTCCGTCCGGCAGCCCAATGGGTATCGCGACTATGACGAGACAACGGTGGGTGTGGTCTCGACCATCAAGTCGCTGCTAGACCTGGGGTTTCCCATGACACTGATCGAGCGCGTCCTGCCGTGCACGGGCGACGCCGGTCCGCTCGAAGGGGAGTGCTCTGGCATCATGGCCCGGGTGGCAGAGATCCGCGACGAGATCGATGACAAGGCTCGTCGACTTCTCAAAACCCGGGATGCCCTCACCGCGTTCCTGAGCCAGCAGCCGTCCTGATCGTTCACGTCCGCGCTCACGATCCGTCGCCGGTGCTTCGAGCGGAGTGAAGAGCAGTCAGGCGAAGGCAGCCACGTGGATGTGGCGCAAGGCTGCGGAGCATCGCGTTGACCCGGCTACCGACCGGCCCTGCACCGAGGCGAGCACGCCCCCCCCCCGCTCGGCGCAACCGGACCCCGTCGCGTGTCGACCTGGTGATCTTCACCGTCCGCGCTGAGCTTGTTCGGGCTCCAACCCGTGCGCGAAGCCCCTGGGCTGATGAGCCACGGGCATCACCTCCACCAGGCACCCTGCCAGGCCGGATCAGCGGGGTCGGCCCACGGCTCATTACTTCGCCGATCACCGGGGCCCGCCGCTCGGTCAGCGATCCCGCCGATATCGCCATCTACGTCTGTTTCGGTCCCACTGAGACGTGTTTGGCGGAGTTCGCCCACTGCCACGCCGGCGCCTCCGGAGTGGTCCCATAGCAGGTGGGCGTACGGATCTTCCAACGCTATGCCGCCAACGGTCTTCAGGGCTGAACGAGACTGTGATGCCAACAGAGGCCAATGTGGACGCGTGAAAGCCCAATCGCAACCGACGATTGTCGCCTGCTCCGGTCTGCCCGACGAGTGCTGATAGACCGGTTGCTCCATTGGCCGTGTCACGGTCGCACAAGGAAGCGGCCCTGAACCCGTGGGGACATGGTGGAGGACGGTCTCTTCGAACGCTTCCCCAAGCCGGACATCGTTCTGGGGCAGCACGTCGTACCGCGTCCCGCCGGCCTCGGAGGGCAACTTCGGGCCGGTTCCGGCGCGGCGGACAGCGCGGAAGTTGTGCTTCACTGGCGGTCATGCGGCCAAGCCCGACACCACGGTGGATCCCGTCGTGATTACCTCATCCCGAACACGGCCGGCCTCGGAATAAACGTACGCAGTTACTCCCTCGAGGTCCGCAAGCTGGATCAAGGAGGCAGTCGAACGCATAGCGTCCCGCTGTTGATCAGCGATCCCGACGCGACGGCCGTGACAGTGGGGGGCCTACGAAGAACACTTCTGGCGGGAGTGTCTGCTGCCGATGCCGTTGGTCACCGCCAGCGCAGCCTGGTCACTGTGACATCGGCGGTGGCGAACTGCATGGGACTTTTCTTCCGGGTCCCGGCGTTCACCTCCTTCCACATCCTGTCGGATTCCCGCAACAGGTCCCGGTAAAGATGTGATGTCCTCGATCCCGTACGACTGACGGGCGGTGATGGAGGCGGTGCGGGCTTCGGCGGGGTTCAGGAAGTCGATTTCTTCCTGAATGAGCCGGTTGCCGGCATGTTCGATGGCGGCTCCCAGGCGTTTCATTTCGTGAAGCACGTGGCGATGGCGGTCGTACTCCACCGCGGCGAGCGCGGTCGTCGATCGAGCATGCGATGGCGATTTCGGGCATGCGGGGGCCTTTTCTGAAACGCCTTACGAGGTCGTGTGGAAGTCCTGGGTGCCGATGACGCGCAGCAGTTCCAGCTTCTCGGCGGCGTCGGTGCCTTCGAGGGGGAAGAAGGCGAGGAGGTTGAGGTCCGCGTCGGGGGTGAGCATGACCTCGCAGCGCAGCTCGATCGTCCCCACCTCGGGATGAATGGTGCGCTTGAGGTCGGAGCGGCGGACGCCGACCTCGTGCCGCTGCCACAGTTCGCGGAACTCGTCACTGGCCTCGATCAGATCGTTCACCAGGGCGGTGACGTCGGCGTCGCCACCACGTCGGGAGTACGTGGCGCGCAGGTCGGCGACGTGTACCGCGGCCAGGCGCGCCCAGTCTTCTTCGGGGACGCGAGCCCGTCCCGCAGGGTCGGTGAACATGCGCCAGACCATGTTGCTGTCGCGGCCGGGTGCGGTCTCCCCGTAGCCCAGCAGAGCAGTGAGCAGACTGTTCCTCCACACGATCTCGCCGAGGTCGGTGTAGATGCAGACGGGCACATCGTCGAGACGACTTGCGAGGGCGATGAGCCCTGGGCGGATGTGCCGTCCGGCTCGGCGCGCAGGTGCCGGGTACCCGGCGAGGTGGAGCAGGTGGTCCCGTTCGTCCAGATCACATCGCAGCGCCCGTGCCAGAGCGGCCACGACGGTTTCCGACGGGGCCGACCCGCGCTCCTGCTCGAGCCGGGCGTAGTGGTCCGTGGAGATGCCGGCCAGCTGCGCGACCTCTTCACGCCGCAGACCCGGCGTCCGACGGCGAGCCCCGGCGGGCAGGCCGACATCGGCCGGCCGCAGGCGTTCCCGCCTGCGACGGAGGAAGTCCGCGAGCCCGTGCCGATCGATCATTCCTCCACTATCGCCCGCGCCAGGCGCGATAGCCAGGGACGGCCTCTCCGTGGATACACCGCGCCTGGTCGGCGCACGCGCGGCCGGAGAGGCTGATGGCATGACCGATTCACCTTCCGCGATGCTCCACATTCGCCACCTCGGACGCAGCGGCCCGGCCGTCTCCTCACCTGGTCTGGGTTGCATGGGAATGTCAGGCGCCTACGGGCACACCGACGACGACGAAAGCGTCCGCACCATCCACGCCTACCTCGACGCCGGCGGCACGCTGCTCGACACCGGGGACTTCTACGCCGCCGGCCACAACGAGCTCCTCGTCGGGCGTGCCCTGCGCGAGCGCAGCCGTGACGACGCCGTGCTCTCGGTGAAGTTCGGCGAGCTGCTCACCCCAGGCGGAATGCCGGCCGGGGTGAAGGACGCCCGCCCTGCCGCGGTGCGCAACTTCCTCACCTACTCGCTGCGGCGGCTGGGCACGGATCACGTCGACATCTACCGTCCCGCCCGGCTCGACCCCCAGGTGCCGATCGAGGACACGATCGGTGCGATCGCGGAGCTGGTCGAGCAGGGACACGTCCGGCACATCGGTCTGAGCGAGGTCGGCCCCGACACCATCCGCCGGGCCGCGGCCGTCGCGCCGATCAGTGACCTGCAGATCGAGTACTCGCTGCTCAGCCGGGACATCGAGGATGAGACCCTCGCTGTCTGCCGCGAGCTCGGCATCGGCATCACCGCGTACGGGGTCCTGGCCAAGGGTCTCATCGGTGGCAGCGGCGGGACCGGCGGCGCCTTGCCGATGATGCCGCGATTCCGGCCGGGCAACCGCGAGCACAACGAAGCGTTGGTGTCCGCCCTGGGCGAGATCGCCGAGGCGAAGCAGGCCACGGTCGCGCAGGTGGCCATCGCCTGGGTCGCCGCCCAGGGCGAGGACATCGTCCCGATCATCGGGTCGCGCCGGCCAGGGCAGATCGAGACCATGATCGCCAGCACGGCGGTCACGCTCGACCGTGCGGACCTGGCCCGCATCGACGAGCTCATCCCGAAGGGCGCCGCCAAGGGCGCCCGCTACCCCGAACAGCACATGCCGGACCACGGCGCCGAAGGCTAGGGGCCCGCGGGCACGGGTTCGACGGTCCACATCGGACAGTCGGCGGGCTCATTGTGCGGCGCCACGGGGCGCGAACGAGTTGCTGAAGCTCTGCCCCGAGCGAACGAGCTGGCGAGCGGCATCGAGCCGCGCTGCCTCGTAGCGGCGCAGCGCGTCGGAAACGCTGGCCCGATTCCCGCCGAGGGCGTCGGCAAGGGCGAGGGCGTCCTGGGCGGACGCGTCGAAGCCGCTGCCGGTCATCGGCGAGGGCAGGTGGGCGGCGTCGCCGACAAGGCACACCCGCCCGGAGACGAGCCGGTGCGGCAGGTACTCGCCGATCGGCGTGCCGATCACCGCTCGACGGCGGATGCAGTCGACGATGGCGTCCCGCCACGGGCTGGGCCAGATTTCCCGTGCCTCGTCGGCGAGTTCGTCGAAGGTCGCGTCGGGCACGTCAGCCGCTCGAAGCGTGCACTGGACGACATCGTCGACCACGGCTCCGCGAGCGCGCAGGAGGTCGTTGCGACTGGAGTCGTACCACCCCCAGCCGATCCGCCGCTCGCCCCTGGCGACGGATCCGTCCGCTCCCGGCAGGTAGTAGGCGTTGAGGCAGTAGTCCCGTTCGTAGAGGATCGCGAGGTCCGTTGGCCACGGGCGGGACCGGATCTCGCGTTCGTTGACCAGCCCCAGCCAGATCACGTATCCGGAGAAGGTCGCGTCGGGCGCCTCGGGGACGACGTGGCGGCGGACGACGCTCGCGTGTCCGTCCGCCCCGACGACGAGATCCGCGCGCACGAACTCGCCGTCGTCGGTGACGACCCACGCCGATCGCTCGTCCTGGCCCACCTCGGTCACCCGCACCGGCGACCGCAGGGAGATGCCGGGGTCGGCCTGCGCGGCGGAGCTGAGGCCGGCGTGCACGTCGGCCCAGGCCTGGCCGCCCGACGGGAGGGCGTCTTTCCCGTCGGGCGAGCGCCGGCCCGTCAGGCGCTCCAGCAGTCCACCGCTCACGGGCAGGGCGGCGCCGGTCCGGACCTTCCGGGTCGAGCGCTCCAGCATCGTCACCCGCAGCCCGGTGCGGGACAGGGTCAGTGCGGTCATCAGCCCGGCCAGCGAGGCTCCGACGACGATGGCGGAACCACGTGTCGCCGGCTGGTGGTGTTTCGTCATCTGCGGTCTCCTGGATCTGCCGGTCACCGTGTGCCCGCGCGCACTTCGTCGGTTTCGGTGTCGTGGGATGGGCGCAGTGCCCACGCGGTCAGAATCGCTCCGACGAGTGCGAGCACGCCCAGTCCGATGACGACGACGTGCAGTGCGTCGGCGAACGCCTGTCCGGTGGTCACCGGCACCGGCCTGCCTTGCACCGCGGCGACCGCTTCCGTGGCCGAGGTGCGGGCGGCGGTGACCGAGATGAGCACCGCGGCGGTGGCCGCCACCGAGAGCGACTCGCCGGTGATCCGCATCGTGTTGAACATTCCCGCCGCCGATCCGGCCTTGTCCACGGGAACCGTGCTGACAGCGGCGTTGTCCATCACCGAGAAGGCCATCCCGACGCCGACGCCGAAGAGCAGGAGGGGCAGTGCGGAGATCCACGTCGGGGTGCCGCGCTCCAGCACGACCAGCCCGAAGCTTCCGGCGGCGATCAGGACCGGGCCGGCGACCAGCAAGGTCCGCATCGACCAACGGGACGTCAGCCATCGGGCCGCCAACGGCACCAGCAGCACCGGGACCTCCAGCGGTGTCAGCTCGACCGCGGCTCGCCACGGGCTGGCGCCGCCGCTCTGCAGGAACACGGGCAGGAAGACGTTCAGGGCGGCCAATCCGAACGTCACCGAGAAGGGCAGGCACATCAGCGCGGTGAACGCGGGACGGCGGAACAGGCGGACGTCGAACATCGGATGGCCGCTGCGGAGCTCGACCAGGACGAACGCGCCGAGCAGAAGGAGCGTCGCCGCGAACGCCAGCAGAGCCCACCCGTTCGACCACCCGGCCTCACCGGCCTGGATGAACCCGAGGGACAACACGAGCAGCGCGCCGCCGAAGCAGGCCATGCCCGGCAGGTCCGGGCGCGGCGCGGACGGGTCGCTGGACGCCTGTGTGTACCGGGAAGCGACGAAGGCGATGGCGGCGCCGAGTGCGATCACCACGAAGATCGACCGCCACCCCAGTGGAGCGAGTGCGCCGGCGACCAGGGGGCCGGCGGCGGTGCCGCCACCGAAACTGGCCCCGAGCAACCCGAACACGCGAACTCGCCGCGGCCCGGAGGTGGCGTGCGCGAGCACGGCCGAGCCCGCGGAGACCGTGGCGCCGGCAGCCAGGCCCTGGACACCTCGTAGCACGTCGATGACCAGGATGTCGGACGAGACCGCGATCAGCGCCATCGCCAGGCCGAACGTCGCGATGCCGACGCGCAGCACGAGCCGCCGCCCGAAGCGGTCCGCCAGGCTACCGGTGGCGAGCACGGTCGCGGCGAAGATCGCGTTGTAGGAGTTCTGCACCCACTGGGTGCCTGCTGAAGAAGCGTTCAGGTCGGCCGCCATGTCCGGCAGGACGATCGCCGGTCCCGTCACGGCGAACGGCAGGAAGAAGGAAGCGAGAAGGACGGCGCCGATCGACGCCCGGGTCGCGGCCGGCGAGATCGTCGACGCACGGGGATCTGAATCCATGCTTTCAGCGTCGAAGATCCGGGAGCGTCTATTCAGGACCGGTATGTGCCACGGGTCGCCCGACCAGGGTGCCGGCGTGCCTGGGTACTCGCATGACCACCCAATGCCGGACTCTCGATGGCAGACTGGCGAAATGACCGCGAGCACGCCTGGCGACTGGAAGTCCGAGCTGGGGGAGTTCCTGCAAGCTCGACGGGCCGCCGTGTCGCCGGCCTCGGCCGGGCTGCCGGACACCGGCCGACGCCGGGTGCCGGGGTTGCGCCGCGAGGAGCTGGCCGCTCTCGTCGGCGTGTCGACGGACTACTACGTGCGGCTCGAGCAGGGCCGGGGTGGCCGCCCCACCGAGTCCCTGCTCGATGCCATCGCCCGTGTTCTGCTGCTCGACGACACGCAGCGCGCCCACCTGTACGACCTGGCACGTCCCCGGCCCCGGCCCTCCCGGCGCGCGGTCAAGGACCGCATGCCCGACTTGACGCGCCAGTTCCTGGAGACCCTCACCGTGCCGGCGCTCGTCATGACCCGCACGATGCAGGTGATCGGCTGGAACCCGCTCGCGTGCGCCGTCTTCACCGACTACGCGGCCCTGCCCGAGGCCGAGCGGAACTCGGCGTGGCTGCTGTTCCTGGACGAAGAGATAGCGGCCCGGCACCGGGATTGGGAGGCGTCGGCACGCGGCACCGTCGGCATCCTGAGGAAGACCGCGGGCGAAGACCCTGGCAACCCCCGGCTGGCCGCGCTGGTCGGCGAACTGGCTGTCCGAAGCGAGACGTTCCGGCGTCTCTGGGCGGAGCACCACGTCTTCGAGAAGACCACCGGGGTCAACCTCCTGCGGCATCCCGACGTCGGTGACATCGACCTGTCCTACGTCGCCTGGACGACGCCCGGTGCGCCGGACCAGATGCTGGTCACCTACATGGCCGAGCCAGGATCGAAATCCGCGGAGGCCCTGCGGATCCTCGGCTCGATGGCTGCCTCGGACCAGGTGGCCGGCGGCGCGGTCCGCACTCGACGACCAGTGCGCCCGGAGATCGAAACTCGCGAGTAGCGCCGCCTGCCACCTGGGATGTCAGCGCAGCGACCGGTTGCGGGTGTTCTCGCCGAACACGCCGATGACCACCGCCGTGGCCAGGGAAAACAGCGCTGTGGTCAGGAAGACGCCGACGAAGCCCGTCATGCCGTAGATCGCCGCGACGAGCGCCGCGCCGCCGACGCCCGCCAGCCGCCCCGCCCCGTTGGACAGGCCGGCGCCGAATCCGCGGAGCGTGGTGGGGAAGACCTCCGGGAGGTAGGCGTAGATCGTGACCGCGTTCGACTGCAGGAACATCGTGATGAGGAATCCGACGACGATGGTGGGCCAGAGCGCGTCGGCGAAGGCGAAGACGGCCATCAGGGCGGCGATCGTCACGGAGGTGGTGGCGAGGACGTGGCGGCGCTGCCAGCGGTCGGTCACCAGCATGCCGACGAGCGCGCCGAACGGCGGTGCGATGGAGAGGATGGTGGTGATGGTCAGCGCGGTGTCGGTCGAGTGGCCGCGCTCGACGAGCAGGGTCGGCACCCAGGAGTTGAACCCGTAGAACGCGACGATGCCGAACATCAGCGTCAGCGCCGTGACGATGGTGATGCGGCGCTGGGACCCGGTGAAGAGCTCCGCCATCTTGCCGCGCGCGGGCGGCGCCGACGGAGCGGTGAGCACTGGCGGTGGCAGCTCGCCGGAGTAGTGCGCTTCCAGGCCGGACACGATGCGGGAGGCCTTCTCGTCGCGGCCGCCGGCGATCAGCCAGCGAACGGACTCCGGCAGCAGGAACATGCCGAGGACGGCGGGGATGAGGCCCACCGCGCCGACGACGAACACCCAGCGCCAGGCCTGCGGGTCAAGCGGGATGATCAGCTTGGCGGCGACAGCGGCGAACGGCACCCCCAGCAGACCCACCCCCAGCACGGCCGCTTGGCTGCGCCCGCGGACCCTGGTGGGGTACATCTCCGCCACGTAGACGCTGAGCACACCGACGACAGCCTGGATCCCGAGGCCGGACAGGCCACGGAACAGGCTCAGGACCACGAAGTTCGGGGCGAGCCCGCACAGGATGGAGGCGACGGAGTAGAACAGCGTCCCGGCGATGATGATCCGCTTCCGGCCGAACCTGTCGGCCAGCCGGCCCCCAAGGAGGGCCCCGGCGAACGAACCCAGGAGCGACAACGACGTCAGGTTGCCGATCTGGGAGATCGACAGCCCCCAGTCCTGCCGCATCGCCGGGGCGGCGTAGGCGAGCACGCTGTTGTCGACGGTGTCGCCGAAGGACAGCAGACCGAGCAGCGGCAGCCATCTCCAGTGCGGCCGGGTCATCCGGGGGAGCCGGTCGAACCGGGCGATGAGGTCCGCGCCGCGGTTTCCGGGTGTCACAGGGGCGGTGGGAACGTCCACGAGAATCCTCCTCGTTGAGGAATGGGGACCGGCTGGCCGGGCGACGGTGGCACCGCCGGTTTCGGAGGTGGCTCGCCGGGGCTCAGACGGCCAGGTCGAGCAAGGGGACGAACTGCTGTCCGCCGTGCATGTCGCGGTCGTCGCGGGCGCCCTGCGTGGTGGGGCGCGGGAACGAGACCTTGACGACGTGCAGCTCGGGGACGGGGAAGACGAGCACGGTCGCGGGGTCGACGTCGTAGGTCGTGCCGAGCACCGCGCGGTCGGTGAGGCCGGAGGCCACCGCCCGGTCGAAGGAAGCCCGGTCGGGCAGGAAGACGTCGACGGTCAGCCAGAACGGGCCGGCGTTCTTCGAGCGGACGTGTGTCGCGATGTCCCGGAGCCGGGTCACGGTCCCACCTCCGAGTGAACGGTGCGGAACAGGTCTCGCTCGTCGGCCACGTCGACCGCGTGCTGCAGCACGAACTCGAAGGACTCGCCCCGCGCGGTCTCCGCGGGGGAGCCGACGAACGCGAACGTCGGGAAGGGACTGTCGTCGTCGAGCGGGAGGTGCAGCATCATCGGGTTGGCGAACTTCGCCAGGTCGTCGGCCGTGGCCTGGTCCGGGGCGGTCACGGTGAGCAGGATGCCGACCTCGCGGGGCGGGGTGCCTCGTTCGGGCTCGGCCGCACCCAGTACGGCGTCGTGGCCGAAACGGCGCAGCGAATAGTCGTATTCACCGGGAGCCAGCCCGAAGGTCGAGGGCACGTGCTTGTCGAGGTAGGCGATCAATCGCCGGCACCAGTCGTCGAGCCTGCCGAGGATCTCCGGGTCGCGGATCCCGGTGATCAGCTGAGCCTGGAACCCCGTCGAGGCGGCGCCTTCCAGCTTGATGGTCGGCTGCTCGGCCGGTTCGAACCGGGAGCCTTCGACCCGCACCCGGCGCTCGTCGAGCGCGGTGTAAACGGCGTCGCTCGTGTTCAGCGTGCCGACGGGCTCGCGGAGGCGGAAGGGGTCGGCGTTCTCGTACAGCATGTGTGCGGCGACGCTGCGCGTGGTGCACCGGGCGTGCACCGCGAGCGGCTCCACGGTGAAGCCGGTGTCGTCGACGGTCACCAGGACGCCGCCCGCCCTCGGGTTTTCGGTGCAGAGACCGCCGCATTCGGCGATCTTCGCCGCGTGCCACGCGGGGCCCGGGGGCAGCCCGCGCAGCAATGGCAGCACCGCCGCCAGTGCCGTGTCGGTGGAGCGGCCGGCGAGGACGATCTCCGCGCCGTCGCGGAGCGCGTCGGCGAGCGGTTCGTGTCCCATCAGCCCGACGATGTGCCGGCACCGGGCCACGGTCTCCGGCCGCAGGGGCTCGGCCGTGCCGAGCGGGTGCACCCGGCCCTGGGCGAGCAGGTCGGCGATGCGAGCGGGGTCCTGTTCGCTGTAGACCCGGGCGATTCGCCGGCTGATCCCCAGGTCGGCGCAGATCCCCTGGACGATCTCGTGGACCCACTCGACGCCCGCGTCGCATCCCGAGGTGCCGCAGGATCCGACGACGAGGGGGATGTCCGCCTCGTGCGCCGCGGGCACGAGCACCCGCAGGTCTCGTTCGACGGCGGCGCGGGCGGTCTTGGCCGTCGCGGTCCCCAGGTAGTGGGGGCCGGAGTCGGTCGAACCGCCGTCGACGGCGATGATGTCGGCGCCGAGTTCGATGCCGCGGGTCACGGTCTCGGGCGGGAAGCCGCCGCCCAGCATGCCCACCGGGAACAGCACCCGGATCGGGTCGGTCATGGTGTCACTTTCGCGTTGGTGGGACGGTGGACTTCGGCGAGCCGCATGAGCTCGCGCACGGTGGTGCCGCTGTCGGGGAACCGCATCACCGCCTCGCTCAGCGCGGTCACCCGGTCCGCGGGCAGCACCCGCCCGGCGCAGTCCGTGAACTTCTGGCGGAGCAGGGACGGGTCGACCGGCGCGTTGCTGCCGGAGCCGTGCGGACCGCGGGTTGCGTTGAGCACGGTCCCGTCGGACTGTTCGGTTCGGACGGTCGCGGTGAACGAGTTCGCCGGTCCACCGGGAGCGGCCGGCTTCACTCGAACCCGGCCCATCAGCTTGAGGGTGGCGGGGTCGTGGTGGGCGTTGCCGTCGAAGTCCGCCAACGCGACGGTTCCGGCGAGCAGAGCCCGGGACGTCACGTACTGCAGGCTGAACTTTCCCGACAGGGCTTCGGTCAGCACCGGGCGGTCGGTGTGCGGCATGCGGTTCGGATCCACGGTGATCTCGACGGCTTCGACGCGGCCCGCGTCGAAGCCCGGTGAGCGGCGGATTTCCCTGGCCGCCTCGATCGCGCCGTGGGTGCTGTGGCAGCAGGCGTAGAGCTTGATCGGGTTGTGCTCGGAGCAGACCAGCGGCGGCCCGGACAGCCCGGCGACGATCCGCTCGGAGTCGAACCCGTCAGGTCCGGTGTAGACGGTGAGGAAGCCCTGCCGGTGGTCGAGCGCGCCGGGGTTGGCCGTGTAGCCCGTCGCCGCGAGCTTGGCGCCGAGGATCCCGTTGCGGACGGCCTGTCCGACGTGCAGCGGCTTGGTCATCGTGCCGAAGTTCGCCTTCACCCCCGCCGAGTGGGACACCGCGACCGCCATCGCGATCGCGGTGTGCTCCGTGGACAGCCGGAGCAGCCGCGCGGCCGCCGCCGCGACTCCGATGACGCCGATTGTCGAGGTCGGGTGCCAGCCGCGTTGGTAGTGCGCCGGGTTCAGCCCGTACGCCAGCCGGATCATCACCTCGTAGCCGGCTGCGTAGGCGACTGCGACGTCCGGCACGGACGCGTCGGTCTCCTCGCCGAGGGCGAGGAGCGCGGGAACGAGCATCGCCGAGGGGTGCCCGCCCATGGCGGAGTTGCCGTCGTCGAAGTCCAGGGCGTGCGCGGCGACACCGTTGAGGAGCCCGGCGTCCAGGGCGGGGACGCGCTCGGCGGTGCCGAGCACGAGGCTCCCGTTCTCGCTCGCGGCGATTCCGGCGGCGGTGCGGATCGCGGCGATCCCGGGGAATCCGGAGCCGGCGAGGGCGACGCCCAGCGTGTCGGTGAACGCCGTGCGGACGAGCTGCCGGGCGTGGTCGTCGAGGTCCTCGATCCGGTACGCGCTGATCCGCTCGGCCAGCGCGGGCAGGATCGCGACGGCGGCTTCGGTGGACGTCGTCTCGGGGTCGGTCGGCATGCTCAGGGCTTCTCGGCCTTGGTGACGAAGACGGGATTGTCGACGCGCGCGGGGAATCCGCCGCGCGGGACGCCGGGCCGGACGTCGCCGTAGAACTCCTTCATGCCCTCGCTCAGGGGTCGTGAGTTCGCGGGCGCCAGCCACAACCGCAGCAGGTGCCGCTTGCGGTCCTCGTCTTCCCAGTCCTCGAACTCGGTCCGCGCGTGGTAGACCACGTGGTTGTTGAGGAACTGGAAGTCGCCGGGCTCGAACATCATCGAGGTGTGGAATCGCGGGTCGTCGTTGAGCGAGATCAGCAGGTTCATCGCCTCGGTCTGCGCGTCGGTCAGGGGCGGCACGTCGTCGAATTCCTGAGCCGACCAGATGTGCGGCGCGACCCAGCGGGAGGAGAAGCGGCCGTCTTCGATGCTGAAGATCGGCTGCCGGTAGTACGGTTTCTGGCCGGGCTGCTCGGAGCCCTTCCAGGAGTGGTAGAAGGGCTGCTGCAGCACCTCGAACAGATCGGGGCGGGTGCGGGCGATCTCGTCGGCGACGGCGACCGAGCTGCAGAACAGGCTCCGCCCGCCGCTCTTGGCCGTCCGCAGCACGAACAGCGCGACGACGTCGGCGCTGTCGGTGTGGAAGCCCAGGCCTTCGCGCGACATGTACCCCCGACCGGTCTGGGTGATGGCGGACTGGCCGAAGTCCCGGACGTCACCGAGCACGTCGCCCTTGAAGCTCTGCGAGCGCGCGGAGCCCATGTGCAGGCCGATGCCCCAGAAGATCAGCCGCAGCTCGTCCTTGGTGAACCGCTCGACGGGCAGGCCCCGGAGCACGAACAGGCCGAGGTCGTTCTCCAGCCGATCGAGGGTGAGGGCCAGCGCGTCGTTGAAGATGTCGAGGGGGAACGTCTCCTTGGTCAGCGTCTCGATCGTGGCCCCGGCGGCCTTCGACGCGGCGAGCGCGTTCTCGATGTCCTTGATGTCCGCCGGAGTGAGCCGGTAGATCCACCGGCTCTGGTCCTCCAGGTCGGCGGGCAACCAGGCCAGGTCCTTGCTCAGCGGTGAGTAGGTCACAGGCGCTCTCCTTGCTCTACGATATCTGCAACATGCTATAGCAAATAGAAGACGAGCCGATGCTTGTTGTCAAGAGGCGAATCAGTCGAGGTCGGCGCTGAGCAGCAGACGCCGGGACGACTCGAGCTGCTCGCGCGTCAGCTGTTCGACGCGATCGGCGTCCCGGGCGCGGAGGGCGTCGACGATTTCGCGATGGATCTGCAGGCGGGTCATCCGCTCCTCGGCGGACCACTGCTCGATCAGGCGGATGCGGCGTGCTCGCCCGAACACGCCGGCGCTCGACGCCAGGGAGTCGAGGAAGGCGTTGGCCGCGACCCGGCGGAGCACGGCGTCGAAGCGGTCTGCGGCCTGCTGGGCGGCTTCGGGGTCGGCCACGGACCGGCTCAGTTCGTCGACGATCTTGGCCAGCTCGTCCACCTGGTCGTCGGTGATCTTCTGCGCGGCGAACCGGGCGAGCGCGCCGCGCAACAACGATTCGGCGTAGAGCAGCTCCCGGATCGTCTCCGCCGAGTGGTTGGCAACGGCGAGCGAGCGCGCCGAGTGGCGTTCGATCAGGTGTTCCTGCTCGAGCCGGCGCAGCGCCTCCCGGACCGGGGTGGGGCTCACGCCGAGCATGAAGGCCAGATTGCGTTCGGTGAGCTTCTGGCCGGGGGTGAGGGCTCCGCTGGCGATGCTCTCGCGGATCTGCTGGTACGCCTGCTCGGCGAGGGATTCGTGCCGCTCGAGGGACGACAGGGGGTTCCCGGCCGAGTCGGTCACGGTACAGCTCCTCGCGGTCCGGCGCCGCGATCGTCGAGCGGCGCGAGTTCAGCCACATGCTATAGCCAACCTGCAGTAGCGGGCCCGGGCCGTGGGCACGCGCGGTTGCGAAGACGCCTTTGACCAAGCGATGCTATTTGCTATAGCGTCCGGGAGTCCGCTGCCCAAGCCTGGAGGTCCGGATGACGCGCGGCGTCGAGCATCGCTACTTCTACGTCGGCGGCAGGTACTGCCGCAGCGCGGGCAAGACCTCACGGGTCGACCAGGCCTACGTCCAGCACCTCGCGCCGCTGGATGGCCGCGCCGCCTACCCGATCGTGATGATCCACGGAGGAGGGTTGACGGGTCTGTGCTGGGAGTCCACTCCGGACGGACGTGCCGGCTGGGCGGACTTCTTCGCTCGGCGCGGGTTCCCCACCTACGTCATGGACCAGCCCGCGCGCGGACGTTCGGCGTGGTCCCCCGAAGAGCACGGGGACCTGATACACCCGGAAGCCGGACGGATCGAACGGCACTTCACGGCGATCGCCGACTTCAACCTGTGGGAGCGGGCGAAGCTGCACACCAGGTGGCCCGGCAGCGGCCGCGTGGGGGACCCTGTGTTCGACCAGTTCTTCTCGTCCATGGTGCCGTTCGTCCGCGACCGTCACCTGTCGGAGCGATTGGCCACTGCCGCCGGAACAGCGCTGCTGGACGAAATCGGTCCGGCCATCCTGATGACTCATTCCCAGTCGGGGCCGCATGGCTGGCACATTGCCGACGCGCGCCCGGATCTGGTTAAGAGGTCGTAACAGAATGATCTTGGTGTGGTTTGATGTCTCCCGTTGTTGATCTTGTGTCGGGAGGTTGTTGGTGGCGCAGCGTAGGCCGTGGGA
>NZ_JBEXTZ010000069.1:0-48252 GCF_040614195.1 Amycolatopsis sp. NPDC006125 | reverse complement strand
AGCCGCGACGGCGTCGCCGCGCGGGCGGGTCGGCCGCGCAGCCCGGCGACGATGAGCAGGACGCCGATGGCCACGCCGGCGCCGAACAGGCCGAACAGGGCGGCGGTGGCGGTCATGGCGTCCACCACCCTTCGCGGCGCTCGAACAGGTCCGGGTCGTAGCCCGCCTCGACGAGCAGGTCGACAGTGGCGGTGCGCAGCGGCGCACCCGGCACGGCGCGCAGGTCCGGGCCGGGTCGCCAGACCTCGTTGCTGATGATCTGGGCGCCGTCGGCGCCGACGACTTCGCGGATGGAGGACACGACCCGCTTGCTGGGATCGTTGCGGGGTTTCTCCAGGTGCACCACGAAGTGCAGCGCCGCGGCGACGAGCAGGTTGGTCGCTTCCATCGGCAGCCGCTCCGGGCCCTGCACGGCGTAGGCGGCCAGCTTGGTGAACGCGCCCTGGCTGGAGCTGCTGTGCAGGGTGCCCATGCTGCCGTCGTTGCCCATGGACATCGCGTTGGTCAGCGGGATGACCTCCGGGCCGCGGACCTCGCCGACGATGACCCGGTCCGGCGACATCCGCAGGGACTGCCAGACCAAGTCCGACAGGGAGATCTCGCCTTGGCCCTCGATGTTCGGTTCGCGGGCCTGCAGCGCGACCACGTCCGGGTGGGCGTCGGCGTCCTCGCCGAGACCGAGCTCGAAGACGTCCTCGATGGTGATCAGTCGCTCCCACGGCGGGATGGCCGACGCCAGGCCGCGCAGCAGTGTGGTCTTGCCGATCGCCGTGCCGCCGGTGACCAAGATGTTGCGTTTGGCCTGCACCAGGGCTTTCAGGAAGCTTTCCAGGGCGAGGTCGATGGTGCCGTTCTCGCGCAGCTCGGCGAGGGTGACTTTGGCGAACCGGTGCCGGCGGATCGACACCGACGGCCGCGTAGTGACCGCCATGACCGCCGAGACGCGCTCACCCCCGGGCAGCTGGAAGTTCACGATCGGACTGCCGCGGTCAAAGCGGCGCTCCTCCACCCCGCTGCGGGTGGCCAGGTCGCGGATGAGCTCGATCAGCTCGGTATCCGAGCCGACGACCGGCGGCAAACGGTTGCGGCGGCCGTCGGCGTACTTGACGAAGACGCGGTCGCCGTTGATGTTGATGTTCTCGATGTCGGTGTCAGCCAGCAGTGGCTCCAGGCCGGCCAGACCGAAGACCTCGTCGAGGACCTGGCCGATCAGCCGCTGCTCGACCTCGGGTGCCACGAGCATCCCGCCGGTGGCGGAATTGCGCAGCTCGGCCTGGGCGTGTGCCTCGGCCGCGTCGGTCAGGATCGCCTCGGCCAACCGCCGGCGTGCTGGGGCGTCCATCGGTGGGCGGCCGGCGGTCTCGTCGGCCCGAATGCGCCTGCTGAGCTGGGTCGACAACTCGTCGCGCAGGTGCTGCCGCAGCCGTGCCACCGCTGCTGCCTCTCCCGCGGGCCGGTGGGGAAGCTCCGACGGTCCAGGCATGTGCTGGGCAGCCAGGTTCGGGCCGGCGCCGTTGGTCGACGCCGTCAGGCGCGGATCGCCGAGCTCAGGCCGGGTCATGGCGTCGCCCCGTTACGGGTCTGCGGCCCGAGCCGTTGCAGAGCGGCACCAGAGGCCGGCTCACCCAGAACTGCCAGCCGCAGGTGCGGTGCACGGGCGCCGTTGGTGGCCGGCTGGCGGCCGTGCGAGTAGAGGTTGAGCGCGATCCTGGCGGCGGCGCGCCCCAGCGGGGACTTGTCCGGCCCACGTCGGCCGGTGCCCTGGCCGCACAGCACCGCGGCGCCCTTGTCGTCGCGCGGCACACGACCCATCACCGGGATGCGCAGCGCCTGGGAGACCTCCGTGGTCGGGTAGCCGTCCCCGACCAGGACGAAGCACGGGCGGCGCGACCACTGCTGGGCGGCCTGCAGCTTGAGCGCGACGTGGGCGAGCTCGTCGTCATGCGGGCGGGCGACCAGCAGCATCGCGTCCGCGCTGCGGATGATCGGGAACGCGAGTGAGTCCGGATCGACTCGGCCGCAGTCGGCGATGACCGTGGTCTCCGACTGGTCGGCGGCCCGGCGCAGCGGCGATGACGGCCCCGACGCCAGCACCGCCAGGGCGGCGCGAGCTTGTTCGGCGCCGACCGGGCCGAGCACCACCCGCAGGCCGCCGGGGAGAAGCTGGGTGTGCCGGGCGAGCACGTTCGGGTCGGCGCCGCTACGGCCGCGTGCAGCCGCGGCCAAGCTGACCAGGCCGGGTGTGTCCGGCAGCCGGAAGCGAGCCATCAGGTCACCGCCGGCTGGGTCGACCTCGACCACGATCGGATTCTCCTGCCCCGGCCACCGGGCGCCGAGCGCAGTCGCCAGGGTGGTCACGCCCGGCGACCCTTTCAGCGAGCAGACGGCGATGAGCATCAGCGGCCTCCTCCCGCGATCGCGACCAGACTGAGTTGCCCCGGCGGGGCTGAGGCCAGCGCGCGAGCATCCGATTCGGATAGTTGCAGCGACACTACGGTCGTCTGCTCGGTCTCGCGCGTGGCAATGCCTGTCACCACCGCGGTCCACGACGACGTCTGCCCGGTTCCAGTCGACGTGCCAGTCGTCGTGCCCTGCCCCGGAGTGGTGAGCACGGCGACCGTGGTGCCGGGCGACAAGTCAGGCGGGAACTGTCCCGGCTTCAATCCCACGGCAGCGATTGCCTTGCCCTGCGCTGGAATCTGCGGCGCGCCGAGAACCGAGCGGGTCACGAGCGAGCCGGCGGGAAGACTGAACGCGACCGGCTGTCCCACCACTGTGGACGCAGCCGATGCGGGCATCACGTCCATGCCGGAGTCGGCGGCGATGCTCACCTGCTTGAGGTCCTGGGCGGTGAGGACCTGCCCCACCGCGACAGGACGAGCCAGTGCCAGAACGCTTTCCCGGTTGCCCAGCTGCATTCCGGCGAACACGCCGCCGGCCGCGCACACCAGGACCAGCAGGACACCGAGCAACAGGTAGGGCACGCTGCGGCGCCGGCCGCCACCGCTCAACCGTGAAGGAGTCTTGCCGTCCCGGCCGGCCCACGCGTTCGGCGACGCCGGATTCTGCGTCGTCGTGTCCGTGCTGGTCGAACCTGCGGTAGTGGTCACACCGACCTCCTTCAGGCATGACGCCATCGCGACGCGTCGACTCGGGTGTTCGACGTGCCTTGCTCAACAGAGTTGTTTCGTTGTGCACGCCCCGCCCTCGTGAGGCGGGAGGCTTCGGTTCAGCCCGTCGCGATTCCCTGGCTCTCCGCCACGCGGAACGCCACCGAGGCCGACGTCGTCATGTTCGGGAACGTGCCGCCCTGGCCCGCGCCCGACCACGTCACGGTCCAGTTCACCGTGGCGGTCACCGGGAACGCGTCCGCGCGCTGGCCCGCCGACGATGTCTCGTAGGTGTAGCCGCAGTCCGGCGACGCGCTCTTCGGATCACCACCCGCTGGGAACGGTGAGCCAGGGCCAGTGCAGGTCACCGAGCCGCCGTCACCCATCGACCAGGTCACCGAGGTCGGCTTCGCCACTGCGGTCACCGAAACACCCGGTACGGATGCGGTGGCCGAGACATCGCCCCAGCTGCTGTGGTCCAACCACAACCAGGTCGGCAGGCTGACCAGCTGGTCACCAGCCGGATTCGCCTTGATCTTCGGCGTCGGCAGCCGCAGCTGGTTCCGCGCCTGCGCCGCGAGCTCGGCCGGCGACGGCAGCGGCACCGGGCTCGGCTGACCGTCCGCAATCCAAACTGGCGGCCGGTACAGCGTATCCGCGACGCCGGGCCCGGTGCACTTGTAGACATACCAGGCGCCGGATGGCGGCTGGGCCTGCCCGAACCGCGGTTGCGCGACCACGAACTGCACGGCGGCCGGCTCGCTCCGTGGCCGATACACCGCAGGTACCGCCGGGACCACACCGGTCTTTGGCGGGACATGGAAGGCCGCCGGCTGCGCGCCTCCCGGCGGCGGGCCTTGATAGTCGCTGCGTTCGTACCCGCACTGGGCCAGATTGGCGTTACCGCCAGTGATCGTATCGCCGTTGGCGTTGGCGTTCGCCCGGCCAGTGTCGGGGTTGTTCTCGCCGGGGTTACGGGAATTGCTGTTTCCGTTGCCCTGGTTGCCGTTTCCCGGCCGGGGGTTCTTGCCCGCGCCGAGTTCGCAACCAGGGTTGGGATATTGGCTGCAGTCGGTGTATCCCCAGCCGCCGTCCGCGAGAGCGGGGACCGCACTCGCCATGATCACGGCAGCGGACAGCCCGACTGCGATTCCTAGCCGCTTCAACACGTGCCCACCGCCTCCACTGCAAAGCGGGTGACCCTCCACGTGCCGTCCTGCTGCTTCTTGACTTCCGCGGTGATCGAGCGTCGCCCGCCGGGCGTATCGTTGAGCAGCTGGCCATCCTTGTACTTCAACCAGGCGCTGTCGTCTCCGCAGTCCGAGATCATGACCGTGGCCGGGGCATCCGGCGGATCCACGCTAGAAACCTGGGGATTGGTCTTCGGCTCTCCCTTCGTCACGACACCGTTGAGGTGGTCGGTGTACAGGCTGCGGTTGATCACCCCGAGCGCGTCGCCGGTGGCATACTTCGCTAGCTCGGGCGACTGCCAGTCCGACGTCTCACCGGCCTTGGCCATCTGCCGCCACATTCCGGTATAGGCGGCCGTCGCCTGCTCACCAGCTCGCATGGCCGGAGAAACCGGTGACGGCGAGCTGGTGGGTGTCAGTGACGCCCCTGCCTCCCGAGTAGTGCCACCAGGTACCGGCGACGAGTCCGGACTGCAGGCCGCAAGCACCAGTGCCGCGATTCCGCAGAACACGATCCCCGCCTGGTGCCGGGTGTTGCGGCGACGTGTGTTGCCCCCAGCCACACCAACCCCCTCAGATAGGCAAGTTCGTCCTTGTACTGTGTTACACCTAACGCCTACCTGGTGTCCCCCAGGAGACTGCAATGTCCCAATGGGGGGACACAGGTGTCACAACAGACAAAGCAGAGCAAGATCCACCCGATTGGACTAATGCGGAGCGTGCAAGCGCCACGAGGCATTAGCCGGTGCTAGACCGAATGACCACAAGCAGGAGCCAGAGGGGGTACATCATCAGGCGTTTCGTCACACCGGCAGTACGGGCACCTGCAGCACCGATCAGATGACGATCACGGCGAGCGTCACCGGCTGGGCCATGGTCGGGTTCGTCGTGGTCGGCGCGATGCACGCTGGGCTCCGCCGCTTTCCATACTTCGGGACGGGAACGGAGCGGATCGCCCCGCCAGCAGTGCTCGAACTGGTTGGCGCGGTCTTGTTCGCCGCGATGGCCTGGCGATTTGCTTCTCAAGTTGATCTTTTCGCTTACTCTTGGTTCGTCGCCGTGGGTGTCCTGCTCGCCGCTCTCGACTTGAAGATCGGTCGGCTGCCCACGAGGCTTCTGCAGCCCGGCGGGCTCGCACTAGCTGCGCTCTTCGGACTGACCGCCGTCGTTCACGAGGACGCACACTCGATCATCCGCTCCGCGGCCGGCCTGTTGGTGCTCCTGGTGTTCTACGGAGCGCTCTACTTTCTCCTGCCGGGTCACCTAGGTGGTGGTGACCTTCGACTCGGCGGCCTTCTGGGGGTCGCGCTCGGTTGGGCAGGCTGGACGGCATTGCTGTACGGCACCCTCCTCGGTTGGCTAGCCGCTGCGCTTGCGCTGCTCGTACTCCGCGTCATTCGAGAGCCTGAGTCGGCCAGGGAGATACCGCTCGGCCCTTTCTTGATCTTTGGGGCGCTCGTCGCCCTCCTGGTCAGCCCTGCACTCTGAGAGCCTGCTGCTGACGCGGGTGGCCGTCGTGATCGATCTGCTCAGGAACGCTTCCTCGTCGGCAAAAAGGGTTCGTGCTCGGCTTGGCGGGCGCCTGAGCGTCTCAGACTAACTGCCACGCACGCGAGGACCTCAGATGTCCGGTGACCATGGGGGGCAAGTACTGCTGCGTGTTCGTCTCGCACGTACTCGGAGAGATCAGCTGAAAAGCGGAGTGAGCCCAAGGCAGGCTCGACCAGCCGCGGAACTCGTCAGTGTCCCGTCATTTCGTGGAGCCGCTGCGCTATGCCGTCGAGCATCCGGTCCACGGCGTAGTCGAACAGTTCGCCGAAGTAGTCCGGGTTCCTCTTCGGGTCATTGAGCCGGTCCTGGACCGATTCGTTGAGCGTGGCCAGCGCGTCAAGGTTCGGGTCGGACGTCAGGGCACCCCACCCGCCGGCGATCTGGGCCCTCACCGCGCTCGCGTGGCGTTGGTCATCCTCCAGCGAGACGAACAGGCATGCCTGGCTGATGAGCAGTCGGCACACCAACGCTGCCTCGTCCTGCTCAAAGCCAGCGCCGAGGAGCGACCTCATCGCGGCGTCCACTGTCGGTCCGCCGGTCTCGGTCGAAGGTCCACTGAGCGCGACCCGGCGCGCGACGCCCGGATACTGCACGAATACCGCGCGCAGGTTCGTGAGGAACCGGCGCCACCAGTCCGACCACGGCAGGTCCGCCTCGGGGAGCTGGTACTTCGCGAGGACGCGGTCGACGACCGCGGTCACGACCGCTTCCCGATCGCCCACGTGGTGGTAGATCACTGCGGGGTAGACGTCCACCGCGCTGGCGAGCTGCCGCAGGGTCCACGTTTCGACGCCGTGCCTGGCGGTCAACTCAAGTGCAGCATCGATGATGTGGTCCGGGGTGACCGCGGGTAGACCCGCGGCGACCCGGGAACGCGGCCGGCCGAGCATGAGGGTCAAGCCTTCCAGGGGGTGTCTGATCCCGTGAAGACGACAGCTCCAGTGGTGTTGAGTCGGTTGTGGCTGTGCTTTTCCACGATCGCTTCCAGGTCATCGATCACCTGCGTGGCGACACGGTTGTCGGTGACGATCGCGTTATAGATCAGTGAGAAGAAGATCGGCGAATTGTCCATCACACACGTTTTGAGGTGTACGGCCTCCTCGTGATGGCCGATGACCGCCTGGTAGTCGTTCGCGAAGTCGGTCATGATCTCGGCGTCGTCCCCGACCAGGTTCACGGTGAGGAAGATCTGATCATCCTTCGGGCTCTCGCCCACCCTATGGCCCCGCTCCTCGGGCTCGTGTTGAAGGAGCTGTTCTGGCTGGCCGACGGTCCCGAGCATCACCGTGATCCGCTCGGCGTGCTGGTAATCGTCCTGGTCATCGTCGGAGTGGGGCCACCACTGGTCAAGTAGATCCATCCGCGCGTCGACCAGGGCGGGGTCTTTCAGGTCGACCACGTGCACACCCCGCCACCGGTGGAAACCGATGCGCTCTAGCATCGCGCCAGCTCGCAGGCTGGTCAGCTCTGCGGCCTCGCGGTCGTTGCCGTTGGCTTTGAGGAAGTCGAGCGGGGACACACGGCATGCCGCGAGCCGGGCGTTTGGCGCGAGGATGCGCAGCGCACTAGCGGTGAGCGCCGCGCCAAGACTGTGTCCTCGCCAGGCGGGCTCCACGCCGATCGACCGGACCATGACCATGCGCGGCGGACCGGCGTTGATCATGCCGTCCAGTTCGGGGTGCAGCTTGCCCTGGTTTGGGTCGATCACTGTCTCCGCGATGAACTCCAGGGCCCACTCGCCCAGGACGACGGAGTCGAGAAGGTTTCGTTCCCTCGTGAGGTCAGCGATGGCCAGCTTGATGTCCCCGACGTGCTCGAAGCCGTGGGGGCAGATGTCCAGATCGGAGATGTCCGCCGAGACGTCCCACTGCTCCGGCTGCTCGTCCTCGTCGTCGATCTGCCACCAGAATCGGCTGTGATTGAGCGCGAGTTCGATCGACAGCGGGTTGGCCGGAAGGTCAGGCACCATGGCGCTACTACCTCCACTGCCGAAGCGGTGCGTCTAAGTCGAGGTCCTCGGTTGGCCAGAGGTGCGCTCCGCCCGCCACCCAGTCGTGGAGAGGGCGCCGCTGGGGCGTGGCGTAAGCCTCGAAGTCCGGTTCTGGCGGCCACGGGGTGAAGCTCGGTCCCGGTGGCTGCTGATCGATCGCCGTGTATTCCTCCTTGGGCCGCGCTTGGCGGAGCCTCAAGCAGGAGAAACGTTGGTTCGAGCACCGGATGTCCAGGCGTGTTCCCATGAAGGGGCCCTCCGTCCGCTTGTGTGGTTTGAACGAAGGTCAATCGTGTCAAACGTCCCTCAGTGGGTGCAAGCGTAACCTTCGTAGCTAAACGTAGTTCTTCGTTACAGAGAGCCCCCAATGGGTGCTTTTGTGCGGCATCGTGGCTACGTGGCTCGAAACGATCTTGTTCCCACCGGCGTCGCCGCACAGGCGATCGGCGTCACGCGGAAGACGCTTAACCGCTGGTGGGACGACGGGCTCGTGAAGCCTGAGGTCGTCACGCCAGGGGGCCACGGGCGGTGGGATATCGACAAACTGCGTAAGCAGTTAGAGAACCTTCAAGAGCGCGACGAGTAGGCCAACCAGGCCATCGCCACCCGAATGGCCTAGCGATGTCCCCGAGGCCAAGGGGCGAGCCCGATGAGCTGCTCAACGAGCTACTTGTGTCCCGCCGATCAGCGCGCCGCGGTGAAGGGCCAGTCGGTCGTAGTTGAGGCTTGCCCGTGCGGGGCGCCGAGACGACCCACGTTCGGGGTACGGTGCCCCTCCTCCACTGACTTGGTGCCTCAGCCCCAGTTGAGGTGCTGCTCAGGACACGGGATCCCTTCTTGGAATTGGTGAAGGAAGGCAATGGTCTCCGATCGCGGTTCGTCCTTCAGTTTCGTTTGAGGTAGGGGCGCCGGGTGGCGGCACGGATGGGGTGCGTCAGTGGAAAGCTCGGGGGCAACACAGGGGGCAACGGCAGTGTCGACCGATCGGCCGGGTTCGTGGGCCGCATGTCCCGATCCACGAGCGGCCACGCGGGACTGCATTCGGCTTGGGCCAGAAGGTCGGCGACGGGACGTCGGGTTCTGCGCCATCGCCGCCAGCGGCGCCAGCGTCGGATCGCGGCGAAGACCACGGCCATCGCGACGATGGTGGCTTGGAGGATCACCCAGAACTGCACATTCGGCGACATCCCGCGGCCCCAGTTCTCAGGTCTGGAACACCGGGAGTACACCCGGTCCGTCGACATCGGATCGCGGCATCGACTCCGTCAGGACGAGCTCGGTCAGGAGGTCCGCCGCGGCGGGCAGGTCGGGCACCACGAAGACGCGCGGGTGAGCCCGGAGGTGATCAGGGACGGTCACCTCGCGGGTGTTGGCGAGGATGGCGGCGCGGCAGCCGGCATAGAGGGCACCGAGGATGTCCTCGGGGATCCGGTCGCCGATGTGGACGAGGTCGGCGACCGTCGCGCCGAGGCGATCGGCCGTGCGGGTCCAGCACAGGAACTCAGGTTTGCGGGCTCGCAGCTCGAAGCTGGGGCAGATCGCGGTCAGGTGCTCGCCGCAGTGCTGCTCAAGCTGGCCCATCCGCTCCCGGCCGCCGAGCACGGACAGGTTTGGCAGCGCGGCGATTGGGCCGAGCGTCGCCAGACGAGCCAGAGCATCGATCGCGCCGGGATAGGGGGTGAACCCGGCTGTCCAGGTGCCGGTCCAGTCGGCCGGCCAGGCGTCCGGAGCGATCAGCAGCCTCCGGCAGGCCAGTTCGCGTAGCTCGTCGGTGACGGTGGGTGCGACCGAGAAGAAGTCGCGGTCGATCTCGGCGGCGTTGGCCGGGGCGTCGGCGATCGTGGCGAGGACCTCGCCGGCGCTGGGGCCGGTGTAGGTGCCGATCACGCCGCCGACATCGACGGTGATCGCGAGGCTGGCGTTCATGTCGGGAAGTGGCCCTTCTGTAGGTCGAGGGAGAAGCGGATCGCGGCGTGGTCCATCACCGTCGGCGGGTGCCGGAACGGCTCGACCCGGAAGGTTCCGGGCACGAGGCAGTCGGCGCCGGCCCGGTTGGCCATCACGAGGTCCTTGCGTGCGGCGGTAGCGCCCTCGACGCGGGGAAGCACGGTTGGGGTGAGGGCGTCATGCTCGCCGTAGCGGTAGGCGGCGACCTCGGCCAGGTCCACGATCTCCCGGCCGTTAACCCGGGACTGCGTCTCGTTGTCCCACCAGCCGAGCAGGAAGTCCAGCGGGGCGGTGTCGTCACTGACGTCCTTTGGACGTTGGCCGGGCTGCCACCGTCCGTCGTGATACCGCTTGGACGCTGGCACCTTGCTGTAGTCCGTCGCCTGCCGCGGCCGACCGTTGGGCATGGTGGTCTTGCCGCCGTCCGCGGCGACGTTGGTGTCGCCCAGCAGGAACACCGGGAATCGCAGGTCGCCGATGAAGGAGACCTCCTGCGCTTGCGTCATGCGGAAGGCGGGCAGGTGGTGGAAGTGGATCGGCAGCAACCCGAAAACGTGCCCGCTCCCGGCATGACGGGCCTGCATCCAGTTGCGTTTGTCCTCGGCGTGCCGGGGCAGGCCGTAGCCGAAGAACGTCTCGATCCGCACCACGCCCGGGTCGTAAAGAACCACCGGCCCGAACTCGCCCCGTGGGAGGCTGCCCAGCTCGGCCGCCAGCGGCCGACCGGTCGCGGCCGCGAGCGCGTTCGCGAGGGCGTGTTTGCCCATGCCGCCGTCGAAGGCGTAGCGGTTGCCCTCGCACACCACGACCAGATCGCAGAACTGCGCGTCAGCAGCCACCACCTCCACGCACGGACGCATGTCGAACCGGCCATGCGGCTGGCGGCCGCCCTCCTTGAAGTTGATAAGCGTGGCGTTGATCCGGCTCATCCCGATCTCCTCGGCAGTGCCCGAAGGCCGTTGAGAACGTGCTGCAAGACCGTGCGATCGGGTCGCCTTGCCCCGTAGAGGCCGTGTTCGATCTCATCGACGGGGACTGCATTCGGATCCGAGGACGCGAGCGATGCGCACTGCGGGATCGCCCTCGGTGGGGGAAGTGGCTCGGGGGCCGTTCGCCGTTCGAGTTCAGGCATATCACTGTCCATTCCGCATCGAATGTGGGGTCAATGGGGAGGGACCTGGCCGCGACGTTCGAGCAGCGAGTAGCACCAGCGCTCGCGAGCGCTTCCACCACCGCGGGCGACTGCGAAGCCAGCGACGTCGAGTGGGCATAGCGGTGGGCGCTTCCTTTCAGGACGCGGTGGTCACGCGCGGATACGTTGGGCGGTCGCTTGTAGCTCGCCAGCCAGCTTCTGGAGCTGGTCGTGGAGGTGTTGAGTGAGCTCTGTTCGGGTGCCGTGAATGGCGGCGACGATGTCGGCTTTGCCGGTGTCGGCGACGATCGCCCCGGCTTGCGCGGCAACACCGGCGAGCTCGGTATCCAGTTGCTCGACCAGGCCGAAGGGCAACGCGGTGGCTGCGAGCTGATCCAGCTGCGCAGCGTTGTCGATCAGGCCGCCGCTCACGTGGGTGGCTCCGTGGCGGTTTCTTGCGGCACGGCCGGGGGTGTGGTGGTCGGGGGTGGGATTACGGCGATGGCGCCGGTGCCGAAATGGCTCGCGCCGGGCGGCAGGCGAAGTCCCTGCATCACTCCGTCGACCCGGCGCCACGCCTGCTCGACCGCTGCTGCGCGGTCGAGCAACGGAGGCATCACGACGTGAAACGTGAACGTCTGTTGCCCCGGATGGTAAGTCGCCAGGCTGGTCTCGTTGTCCGCGAAGAAGGCCGTGGTGAGTTGGTCGACCAGCTCCTCGAACAGCTGAGGGGTCGAGCATTCGAACCGGCGAGTGATCTCAACTTCATAGCCGGTGAGCACGCTGTTGCTCATGGTGCGGACCTCCGGGTGTGGCAGCCGCGAGCGGCGACTCGGCGCAGTTGGCCCAGCGCCGCGGTTGCGTTGCGAGGCGTGGAGGCAACGATCACCGTCGGGCAGTCACCACAAGGGCAATGCGCATGAAAATGTCCGTTTCTGCGCTGTTCCACGCCGTATCCGAGCTCCTCGATCTTGCGCAGGCCAGCCTCGATGTCTTTGTGCTGGTGCCGACGTCGTGTGACGTTCGCGAGCGTCACGGCGCGCCATGGCTCTGCCGACAAGGGTGTCGCGGGCGGGGAGGAGGTGTTTGCGGCGCGGATATCGGCGGCGGTGGCGCGCAGCGTGTGTTGGATCCGCTGCAGGCCGGCGCGGGCGTGCTCGATCGTCTCGGTTCGCCACAGCTGCATCCGGCCCAGCAACTCCTCGCCCGCGCCGGTTCCTGCGACCAGGCCCGCGGTGAGCTGCTCGACGGCGACCAACTCCTCATCGAGGTCGTTCACAGTGCCTAAGGGCAGCGGCAGGTGCTCCAGCGTGCTTGCCGCGACCGCCAGCCCGGTCACCGCTCGGCCCCGCCGTCCGTGCTGGGTTTGCGTGCCACTCCGCCCAGCAGGCACGAACCCGCCGGATCAGCGGCCAGCTCCCGCGTCGCCGGGGAATCGATGAGGTCCGGCCGCCACTGCGGCACCCAAATCAGCCCGGCGCCGGCCAGCTCGAAGTCGCCGAACAGCGCCGCGACCTCGGCACGGCTGCGCAGCACAGCCGGTGTCGTGGTCGTCCGATAGAGCTCGGCGACGGCGCGGATCTGCGGCGCGATCAGCACCGGCACACCGTCGTCGGTGGCGTGCGTCATCACCAGCGCCGAGCCCGGCGGAAGCAGCGTGCGGTAGGCCGCGAGCACCCGCCCCAGCCCAAGCCATGCCTGGTCGTGATCGGGGATGAAATGCAGCACCGCGCCGAACACCAGCGCGACCGGCCTGGTCGGATCGAACACACCGGACGCGATGGCGTCCTCCCACACGCCCTGCACATCACGTACATCACGATGCACGGCAGCCAGCCGTTCCCGATCTTCGTCGGCGGTGATCGCGAGCTTCGCCGCGGCCACCGGCTCGAAATCCACGTACACCACCCGAGCGTCCGGATCGACCGCCTGGACCGTCTCGTGCAGGTGCGGCTCCGCCGGGATTCCCGCCCCCAGATCAAGGAACTGCGCAACACCCGTCCGCGCGAGGGCTGTGACGGCACGGTGGACGAACTCGCGATTCGCGCGAGCGATGAGCGACACGCTCGGCATCGCCTCCGCCACGGCCGCGGCGAAGCAGCGATCGATCGACCAGTTCTCGCGGCCATCTCGATAGGCGTCGTAGATCCGAGCGGCACTGGGCGACTCCAAATCCAGCGGCGGAGTCGCGCGCCCGGACGTGGGCAAACCCTCGAACGGACTGAACACCCCTGATCTCCCCTTTTCGCAGTAGGCACTAGATTTGCGGTGAGCGATGGGCGGGCGCGTCATGGCGGGGACTCCGCATCTGGATCGACGCGCATGCCGGTCGCGGCGAGGAACTGATGTGATGCAGCAAGAACGGTCTCGCGAGCGACGCCGGTCAACCCGCTTCGCGTGGTGCGCAGCCACGCCCGCAACCGAGCCACGTACGCCAACCACACCCGCTCCGCCCGGAGTCCGAGGTGCGGATCTCCACCACGGGCTGCGTGCCACGCATCGATCAACGGCCCCGGCCACCCAGCTGCGTCACCGCGCGGAGCGATCCCCGCAGACTCGTCGCATTCAGCCCGGATCTGGGCAAGTACACGGGCCGGGACCGCCGCATCGAGGCTGTGGTCCTCAACCCACGACGCGATCGCTCGGCCTTCGCCTGCAGGGCTCGCAGCCGCTAGCCCCAGCGCAGCCCTGATCAGCTCGATCGCCAGGGCACGCTCCGGGACAAAGGTCCGTGTCGTCGGGTCGACCGGCAGAAATCCCAAGGCTGGCGCGCACAGCGAGCGCAGCACATGCATCGCGAGCAACCGCTGCCACCACGGCACCATCACCGGGACACACACCGCGCCGGGACGTCGTTGCCGCAGCAGTTCGCTCACCGCTTGGCCGAGCGCCGCTTCGGGACCCACGTCCTCAGGCTCGTCCTGACCCGCCATGAAGTCCGGGTCCAAGAGCACCGCCACGCTGGCCCCTATGCGCTGCGCGTGTCCTAGGCCGGCGGTCACCATCTCGCCCCACCGCGCGCCCGGTATCGCTAGCACATCCCAGATCCGGTGTCCGCCGGGATCGTGCACAGCACGACCGACTCGCCCGTCGTGGTCCGCGCTTCCGTCCACCACCAGAACGCAGACCGGCCGGTCTTTCACGACGCCGGTCAGCGCCGGGCCAGCGCGACGCACCGCCAGGCCAGCCGCTCGGGCGCGGTGGAGGACGGGCACCACGACTAAGACTGGCCCCGGCGACACAGAAGACGGGAAGACGGCACGACGACCGGCGCGGGAGGGGGCGTCCACCATGCCAGCCATCGCGCCGCCCGTCCCCACGTCCGGCAGGCTCGGCGAGGGGGAGCGAGCACTGCCGAGCGTGAGATCAACACCACCAGTACTGCAGAGTCCAGCGCGGGTGGTGGGGCGCATATACGGGACGGACTTCATACCGAGGACCCAGCCGTACGGTTCGTCACAACGACAGCCGCGCGGAGGGCGGTCCCACCGTCGGGCACTAACCCCGCTTCCCGCATCGTGGCGAGCTCCTGCGCGAGTGCTTGTTCGAGACGGCGTGCCCGGTTGCCAGCTCGCCACGGCTCGGGCGCTTTGACGGTCGTCGGCCGCTGAAGGTGAGCGGGCACGACTGCGAGGCGCGGCGGTTCGAACGAGGATGCCGGGTGATCGGGGTGATCTGGGTGAGGAAGATTGAGAGCCGCGAGCAGAGTTGGCTCGGGGTCGTTCCCATAGGCCCAGACCACCTTGCGCGGGGCGAATGGGTCGAAACTCGCCTCGCGGATAGCGCGGACCGCAGTAACCCGGCCGGGCGGGGTGATGGTGATCAAGTCGACGTGGCGGTCCCAGTAATAGGCGGCAACCAGTACCGCTGGGTCACCGCGGTCACCGCAGAGGTAGAAGAGAAACCCGTCGTCCGCCACCCGGCGCAACAGCGCGTCGACATGTCCCGGCCACTGGTACTTCGTCGTCAACCGGCGGGTCGGTTGGCCCGTGTTGGGCGTCGCATCCACGCTCTGCAGCGGGACGGCCGGCTCTCCGGTCATCTCCCGCGCCGAGCGCATCAAGCACCCCATCTGCTGCCCCTCTCCCGCTGCTCATCGCGATCGCGATGAGATCAATAGTCAACCGGAGCGGGGGATTTCATGGAACCAGCCAACAAACGTCCATTTAGCAGCCAGCGACCGTCCACAACCGACCAATGGGAGAGGCGTTGGGAAGCTCGACACCACGACGACGAAATAATAGGGTGAGGATGTTGCAACGCTCAGAGAGGAATCACAGGTGGCACGGATCGAAGCGGTCTTCTTCGATGTTGGCGAGACGCTGGTCGACGAGACTCGCGAGTACGGGACATGGGCCGACTGGCTCGGTGTTCCGCGCCACACGTTCTCCGCTGTGTTCGGCGCCGTGATCGCGCAGGGAAAGGACTACCGGGAAACGTTCCAGGTTTTCAGGCCCGGGTTTGACCTCGCACTGGAACGCGAGCGCCGCGCGCAAGCGGGACAACCCGAGTCCTTCGGGGAAGAGAACCTTTACCCGGACGCACGCCAATGCCTGCACGAGCTGAAAGCCGCCGGGATACGAGTCGGACTGGCCGGGAACCAGACTGCACGAGCGGAGCAGATCCTCAAGGCTTTGGCCCTACCGGTCGACGTGATCGGCACGTCAGACAGTTGGGGCGTAGAGAAACCCTCCGTTGACTTCTTCAGCCGCGTGATTGAGGAAGCTGGCGTGCCAGCTGCCTCCGTCCTGTATGTCGGCGACCGGTTGGACAACGATGTCAAGCCTGCACAGCAGCTCGGCATCGCAACCGCCCTGGTCCGTCGCGGCCCGTGGGGTCACATCCTTCGTGACCCTGTGGTGGAGGAGCAGTGCTTGTTCTCGCTGGACGGCTTGCGCGAGCTCCCCGCTCTTGTGCGCGGGCACAACGCGATGCGCAAGTGATCAAGCTTCGCTGGCGGAGGCAATTTCGAGGGCGTTGAGCCTCTCGTCCAGCTCGGCGACGTAGCGCGTGGCGCTTAAGGCGTTCCGCACCTCAACCGCGCGCTGCGTCGCCATGCCGTAGCGCGTCGCCATCGCCTGATCGCAAGCTTGACGCGCAGTTGCGGCTGCGGATTCCGCGTCGAACGACGCCTGCGCACTGGCGAGGTCGAAGAGCAGGACACCGCGCTGCTTGTCCGATGTGTCGGCGGCGTCGCTCAACGCGGCTTCGAGCCTATCGGCTGCCGCACGATGCTGGCCCGCCAGCAACAACGCGTTGCCCGCGAATCCGTCGAGTCGCGAGGAGTCGAAGTAGTCGAGCCATGTCGGATCCGAGCCGTCGCTCACGAGGGCATCCTCTGCGGCGCGGACATGACCGAGGCTGGCCTGCACCTGCCCGGTTCGCGCCGAGACTTCCGCACCGACGCAGTGCAGCCACGAGCGCAGCAACGGCCCCGCACCGCGGGGGAGATGTGCGTACGCTTCGTCCAGGTACTGTTGCGCACCTTGCTCGTCCTGTGCGAACCCGGGGACGAACGCTCGGTGCGCGAGCACAGCGGCAACAAGCGCGTGATCACGCGAGGCTTTCGCGGCGTTCTCGGCCGTGTCGAAGAACTGCTCTGCTCGAACGGTATCCGCCAGGTCGAAGAAGGTGAGCCTCGCCGCGATCAAGGCTTCCTCGGCGACCGCGGCGGCGAGCTGACGGGCGCCGGGCACCTCGACATCACTTACCGTTTGAAGCTTGCGGACGCCTAGCCCTGCATGCGCGACCACCGACGGCAGCAGATCGGAGGCCGAACTGTCCCAGTACATCTGGCGATGAGAGGCGGTTACCGCGGAGTACGCGTCGACCATGCGAGGATCCAGGCGGCTGCCCCGGCCCTCGGCGAGTGTTTCGATCGAGTCCGGGATCTCACGTCCGCTTGCCGCCAACGGCGCCAGACTCATCCCGAAAACGCCCTTGAGAAACAGCTCGCGGCCGAACTGAGGCCCGCCGCCCATCATCTCCAGCATCACCCTCTTCACCAACTCGCCGACCAGGCGTCGGTCGACAGGATCATCGACGTTCGCGGACCGCTCCCGGCTGGGGCGAAGCGCCATCTCTTCGGGAGTCAACAGGCCAAGCTCGGCTGCGGGTTTACCGAAGACCAGAACGAGGTGCTTCTTGTACAGAGGGTCCGGTCGGCGGTCGCCGGACTCCCAACGGCGGACCACGTCGCCGTTGACGCCGGGAGTTCCGTCGCCCGCCTCCGAGACACTGCGGCGGAGCTGCTTGGCGAGCTCGTCGCAACTCCATCCACGCTGCACCCGATGCCATGTCAGTTGCCCATTCGGCGGGTGCTTCGGAACCGAACTACGACGCGTCGCCACCCATCCTCCTTGGCCGAGCCAGCGTGACCTCCCGAACCGAGGATAGCCCGTGATCAGGTCGACGCCAGGACTGGAAGAGGGATGGACGGTCGATGGACGGGTCCTGGACGGTCGCCACCGCCTGGTCCAGTGCGAACCTGCTTATGAACCTGGAGATGGCAGAGAGCGCGGTTGCCGGCGCGCCGGTCGCGCTATGAGCGGGAGGGCACGCTAATCGCTCCTGGGCCGAGCGTCCAGAAGCCAAATCGCAGTTTCGTCGGTGGGCGTGGTTAAGCTGATCGGCGTGACCACGGACAACACCGCGAACACCGGAGCCCAGGACGAGCCTGGCAAGCCAGGCGCGGGCGACGTTGACGACGAGCTTAGCGCAGACGCAAGGCTGGCGGTTGAGCTCGCGCGACGAACCGGGGAGACCCTGAAGCCCTTCGAGGACCTGGTTCGGCGGTCCGGCGCCCTCCGGCAGCCCGTTCTCGCGGTGAACTCACCCGGCATGCGCGCGGCGGTGGAGTCGACGTCTCGGGTGCAGGGAGTGCTTCGTAACCTCGCCAATTCACCTGCTGCACGGCTCTACCGCGACCTGCCCAACGCTCCCGGCTTCAAGGCGGCCCGTGAGCTGGCCGCCGTGCAGCAACAGCTGATGGAACGCATGGCGACTTCGCCAGCGATCCGTACTGCTAAGGAGTTGCTGAACACCTGGCAGCGAATCCAGCCCCAGGACGTTTCCCTGCTCAGCGACTCAATCCGTGCGCTCCACGCCAACAACAGGACGGCGATGTCCTGGCTTGGCAAGGCTGCGCAGACGCTCCAGATCGCAACGCGCGCACTCCTCCGAGATGCCGCACCACCAAACTGGCAGTTCGACGACGCGTCCCGTCTTGACTGCTGCAAGGCCGCCCTCGCGCTTTCGCTGGAGGAGGGCATCCCGCTCGCCTGGGTACCCGACCCACACACGGTACAACTGTTGCTCGACGTCCCGGCCGGCCCCGACCAGCGCGGACGACGGCGAGCGGTCCTGTCTGAACGAAGCGGCCGGGTGCTCAACCACTGTGAAGCCCGACTGGACGATCTCGCCACCGACTCGGACACGGACGTTGATCTGCATCGGATGCTTGAGATCGCCCGTCAATCGATCCACGCTTTGCGCGCGGGCCTACCAGCGCCGGCACAGGCGGCCGCAGCGAATCTCGCTGACCAGCTCCTGCGTCGCCTGTTCCGTTCGACGGACCGCAGGGGTCTCCAGTACCGAACCGCAAGCCAGCGGATCGTCGACCTAGCTGAGGAGACCCAGGCATTCCTGTCGATGCTGTCCGAACGAGCGACGCTCATGCCGGTTCCTAAGTCGTGGACGGAATGGTGGCCAGGTCGCAACATCGAGCTGCCCGACACGTTCAGCCGACACACGACGACACACGGGATCGCCGAGCCCGATCAGGTCACCCCTATCAATGCGCTGATCGCGATCATGCTGGCCGTCTCCCTGTTGTATCAAGAAACGACCTCTGGTTGGATCGCGCTTAGCACCCGTGTTTGGAACGAGGGCACGGACGACGACCGCAGCCTCTCTCCCAGCGGCTAACCGGCCCGTGGAGCACCCGCCGGTCCGGCCGCATCCCTGCAGGTCTTGCTGGTGTCAGTGAGCCGCTTCCACGGTGATCTCCGGAACGTAGTCCTCGATGTCCTCGGAGTGTTCCTGTGGTTTCCTCGTGGCCTGACGGCGTGACGGGCTGCGGCGCCCGGGTCACGGCTTCACAACCAAGCGGATGTGGTTTTTGTCGATGAGCAGTCCCGAGGGCAACTCGTCGTCGGGCGTTTCGGCGGGGTATGCAGTGATGACGGGTTGAGCATTGCGGTCGCGGTCGAACCGGTGGATTTGCTCGACCAGTCGCTCGGCGAGCTCAGCCGCGGCGGGTCCGTGGCCGGTGGCGCCGAGCTCGAAGCGGCGCTCGCCGGCGGGGCCGGGCTCCTCGACGGGACGTGGCATGGCGAGGTAGGCCAGCGAGTCGCCCTCGGCGATCGCGGGGGTGCGGTAGGAGAAGGCGGGGTTGCAGACGCCGGTTTCGATGGCCTTGTCTTCGGCGTCGAGTCGGCAGGTGCCTGGTTCGGTGGCGGTCAGCCACAGCCAGATGTGGTCGAACGGCTCGTTGGCTGCCACGGAGGTGCCGGACCACACGGTCGTCCTGGGTCCGGTGAAAACCCCGTGCAGGGCGGCCGGGTCGATGTCCTGGTCGGCGTCCCAATGCAGCGTGACGTCCTCGGTGATGTGGCTGGCGTGCTCGCCGGTGGGCACGATGCCGATCATGGGGATGAATCCGCAGAGCTGGCTGTTGGTCGCGCGCAGGTGCGTGTCGTGGCGGGTGAAGGCGATGCTGCGGGCCTGCCCGCGCCAGTGCATCGGGACCACCAGCGTGCCGCCGAGGGCGAGCTGGTCGAACCAGGCCGGTGGCAGGTCCCATGGCCCGACGGTGACGATGATCTTGTCGTAGGGCGCGTGGTCCGCCGCGCCATGAGCACCATCGCCGGTGATCACTCGCACCTGGTGGTAGCCCGTCTCGGCCAGCGCGTGGCGGGCGTGCTCGGTGACGTCGGAGTGGATGTCGATCGTGGTGACGCTGCCGGTGTCACCGACGAGTTCGGCCAGGAGAGCAGCGTTGTATCCGGTTCCGGCGCCGATCTCCAGGACGTGATCGCCGGGCTGCGGGTTGAGCTGGCCGAGCATCATCGCCACGACAGTCGGCACGGAGATGCAGCTGGCCGGCCGGTCCTGGCCGGGTTTGATGGTGATGGCCTTGTTCGCGTAGGCATCCTCGATCGAGGCGGCGGGCACGAAGCGGTGCCGGGGAACGGCCCGTAGGGCTTGCTCGATGCGCTCGGAGCGCAGGTGGCCGGCTGCGCGGATATGGTTGATCATCTGCTCGCGCAGGTCTTCGGGGCGGGTGCTGGTGGCGTTGGTCATTGAGTTCCTCTCGGTGTGCGGCTGGGCATCGAGTTGTGCGAGCTGATGGGCGGGGTGAGCAGGCAGAGATCCCACTCGGCGTCCGGCACGAGGTCGGTGAGCGCGATGCCGGTTTTGCCCTCCAGCATTCCGCTGACCTCCGACAGTTCTCGCGCGGCCCGGGTGCGGCGGTGTCGCCAGCGATGTTCGAGCTGGGCGAGGGCCTCGGCTGCGTGGCTGCCGGGTTCGGCGCGGGCGAGCGTGCGGCGGGCAATGTGCACCAGCCCTGCCCAGCCGTGACAGAGCGAAGCGTCGGCGAGCTGATCGAGCTGCCCTTCATCGGTGATGCACGCGACGAGCGCAACCTCGGTCTCGGCCAACCTGGTGGGGAGGTCCAGTGCCTGGGCGGCCAGATGGCGGGCGTGAGTCAGGCCGGGTGTGCCGTAGCACCATGACGGTCGTTGCGGTCCGGGCTGGTCGACGGCCGTGTTGCGCCATTCGCGGTCGGAGATCAGGCCGGGCCACCACGGGCTGGTCTTCGGGCCGCAGCGCCAGGAGCTGAGGAACCGATCGGTGCGTTCGATGGCCTCCGGCTGGCCGGCCACGGTGATGCCGCTGATCATCGTGGCGGACAGCAGCGCCAGGGGGCCGGCGATGCCGTGCGCCATGCCCAGATTGGCGTGGCCGCCTGGCCACCGCCGGTCGGGGCGCCCGGATGGTCCGGTGGGAGTCCACCAGCCGGGCAGTGTGGCGCCCTCCAGGGTGATCGGGCCGGTCAGCTGGACAAGGTAGGTCAGCACGTCGCGCAGCAGGTCGCGGGCGCGGTGGGCCGGGTCGGCGTGGACGGACTGCAGCAGGCACACCCCGAGCCCGGTCAGGCCGTTGATCAGGTCGTATTCGCGCAGCGCGGGCAGTTCTCCGCGGTCGAGTCGCGTGTGCGCCCGTTCCAATCGGGTCCGGGTGATCGTCGCGAGGTGCTCGTCGAGTGCTCCCAGCACGCCGCGGTAGGCGGGCAGGCCGGCGGTGCGCAGCACGAACGCGACGGCCGGGGCGCCGCGATACAGGCAGGCGTCCGGGTCGGCGGCCACGGGGTCGGCGGTCATGGTCTTGACCCAGCGGTGAGCGGTGGCCCAGTTCCCGGTTCCGGCGTGTGCGCGAGCGATGTGCAGCAGCGCCTGCCCGGCCGCTCCGTTGCCCAGGGACTGACGCCATCCGGGCGCAGGAGCGTTCTCGGGCGAGGCGGTGTGCGGGACGGCGGAGGTCATCCGGCGCCGCCGCGATGTTGCCAGGTGAGGGCGGCGTGCCGGGTCAGGCGACGGCAGCTGCGTTCGCTGTCCCGGTCGATTCCGATCAGCCGGTTGTGGTGCATGTGCAGCAGCGATTCCAGCACCACGTCGATGTTCGTCTCCGGTGGCAGCGCCTTGCGATAGTCGACCAGAGCGGCGGTGCGGTTGTCCCATGCTCGCTCGATGTCGGTGTGCCAGCCAGGCAGCTCGCGGAGCGCGGACGGGTCCGTGGCGAGCCGGATCGCTCGCTCGGACACCGCTCGGTCGAGGGCAGGAGCGGCAGGGGCCGGCCGGGTGGCCAGCCACTCCATCGCCGTGCCGGTGTCGCCGAAGAAACCGGTGACGATTCCCGCCATGTTCGCCGGAACCAGCGCGAGTTTCGGCTTCGCCGTGGGCAGGTGGCGCAGTAGGGCGGTCACGGTGGCGGAGTCGGCGGCGAAGACGTTCTCCGCGGCGTCCAGTGCCCCGTCGGCGCCGTAGCGGCCGACCTCGGGGTAGTAGGTGTCGATCACCAGGCGCTGGATCAGGCCCGCTTGCCGCATCCGCTGGGTCCACTCTCCGACCGTTTGCGTGTACTGAGAGTAGCGGCCAGGAGTCGCTTCGAGCCGGAGGCGGAGGTGGTCTGTCTCCTGGGGACTGCGATAGCGCAGCCACCAGCACAGGGGTGTGTCGAGAGTGTTCAGCAGGCCGGGGAGCGCCTCGGTGATGAGTTCATCGATCCGCTCGGGGTGGGTGAACAGTTTCGCCGAGATCCACGTGGAGCCCGGAGCGCCAGGCAGTTGCCCGTGCGTGTTGGTGACAGCGGGCAGAGCATCGTGGAGCGGGTCGGGTGCCGGGGGTCGGGTCGTCACCAAGGGGAGCGCTATCTCATGGACGTGGCCGTCAATCCAGCCGCACTCGGCTGCTGGGCTAGCTGCGAGGAGGATCGCCTGACCGTGCCGCTTGATGTGGGCGTGCAGGAGGGTGGCGTGCGCGGGCTCGTCGAGGGTGAGCCGTAGGGTGCGATCCGCATCGCGGAGTTCGACCTCGTCGGGGCACCCCCATTGGCGGCGCCACCCGTCGAGCACATGGCGCCACTGATCAGGAGCGGTCTCTCCGGTCGGAAGGTCGGCGGAACTCAGCCGCCATTGGGCCGGGGACAGCACGGTGCGGCGGTAGCGGACCTGGGGCAGGAACGGCAGGCGGGCGTGCGGTCCCCAGTCGAACTGGTACCAGGCGGCGGAAAACGCTCGCGGCAGCTGTGCGAGAAACCGAGCCAGCGGCGGGGGTTGCTTGTCCAACGCGAGTGCGTGGAACACCTGCGGCTCGACGACCTGGCGCCGGGAGAGGCTGACCAGGTGGAGACGGTCGCCGGTCGCGGTGATGGCCAGGTCGTCGATCGTGAGCAGACTGTCGTCGCCGGGCTGCCGGTGCTCGCCCAGGGGAAGAAGGTGGTCGAGGTAGGCCGGGACGCGGCAGACGTTTTCCGCATGCGGGTAGAGCGGCCCGAACGACATCTGCACTTGCAGCGCCCCCTCGGTTGCGGCGGGCAGTGCCCGGTACGCCTGGTCCAGGCCAGAGCCGGTGGCTGTAGGGGTGAACCGGCTGGTGAGGGTGCCGGCGGAGCGGGCGGGCGCGACGGTGAGCAGGAACTCGCCGCGCTCCAGCGCTTGGGCGGTGGTGGCATGGACGTGGGCGGCCAACTCCACGTGGGGCGGGATGAAGCGTTCGTCAAACGTGTCGCCGGTCAGCTCCTCGATGACGTCGTCAGTGAGCACGATTTCCCGAGTGCCATCCCGCATCGCCTGCCAAGCGAGCGCGAGCAGCCGCTCGTCGCGCTCGGAGCTCCCCGTCGCCGGGGTGGAGAACACGCTTCCGCGATAGCCGGTCGGGTACCCCAAGCCGGCGTCCGGACCGAGGACCTCGGCCAGCGGCACGACGGTGCCCGTTCCGTACTTGTCGACGAAGGCCGCGTGGTAGTCACGCCAGGTGGCCTCGCCGGTCGGGTGGCGGGTCAGGCGCAGCAGCGCGCTGGCGGTCCGTTCCATCTCCCGGGCGACCTGGTGAGGCAGCGCGACCGCGCAGTCCAGCCGCAGGTCGACCGCCAAAGGGGTACGTCCCTCCGGCGAGAGTTCCCTCATCCGGCGTGTGAGCTGGGCGCGGAGACGGCCTTGCTCGGCCGGAGTGGTCTCCTTTTCGTTGTGGCGGCGCAACTCGTCCAGAATCGCGTCGAGGTGACGCACCAGGGACGAGAGAGCGGGCAAGTCCTCGGCGCCAGCCTCGCGCAGGCGGTCCATCAAATAGTCGAACGGATCGGTGACGGTGAACGGAGCGCGCAGGGCGGTCAGCAGGTATCCCTGCCGCACGAGTTCGGTGACCATGTCCCGGACCTTCGACCGCTCCGCGGTGAAGTCCTCAGTCAGCGTGTCGATCAGCGCACTGAACCGGACAGGAGTGGTCGCGAGGTGGGTCACGGCCGCGACTGCGCGGGTGTAGCCGATGGTGACTCGGTTCGGCCCTTGCGGTATTTCGAGTCGCTCGCCCCGGCGGACAGCGAGGTCGGTGACCACCACGTGGAGTCGTTCGAGCAGCTCGGGGCATCGTTCAAGTCGCGTGATGATGTCGGCCAGCCACCCGGTGTTGGCGCGGGCCACCCCACGGTGGTTCTCGCCCCAGGTCGTCTGCGCTGTCCGGCCCAACGTCAGTGGAGCCACGCCGGCGAACAGGCCGAACGGGGTGGGGCGGCCGATGCTGCGCAACAGGTACCGCATGGTCGACAGGGTGGCGCTGCGGATCCGCCTGTCGCTCACGAGGTGTCCTTCCCGGATGACATCGACGCGGTCGCCCAGGCACGGGCTGGCTTCACGCACCGCGCCGGCGAGATCCGGCCGCGACCACACCTCCTCCAGCCATCGACGGCAGCCGCCGATGTCGGTTAGGTCGGGCCACCGGACCGAGGTGTCCGGAAGCGGCGCGACGGCCGCGCGGAGCAACGCGACGTTGACGTGTCGGTAGAGCGGTCGTTTGTCGCTGGCACGCACACAGTCCTCCGGTCCGTCGAGTGAGCGATAGGGGACGGCGCCGGGACCGGGTATGTACCTCGGTCCCGGCGGCAACCAAACTCAGGCGCCGTGGCTGACGCAGGCGGACGCGCAGGTGGGGTCGCAGCCGTCGTCCGTGTTGCCCTTGCAGGCCGCCAGCGGGTGACCCGGCGGAACGTCGGTGATGATCTGCACGTCGAGGGCGAAGGCGTCCTCGGCGGCCTGCGCGGCGCGGCGCACTCCGTCGACGAACCCAGGGTCGACCACAGTGGTCATGCGTTTCTCCTCTCCTGACCCGACAGTGCGGGTGGTGCTCCAAACGGAACTTCCGTCCGGACGTTGGGTGGGTCCTCGTTCGCTGGCCAGCGCAGAACCCGATCGATCACGTCTTGGGCGCGGCCCATGTCCGAGCGCCATCCCAGAACCTCGGCTTCGTCGGGCGGCGGTTGGTTGTTCCGGGCGAGACGGACCGCGCTCGCGTAGGTCATCCCGTCCGAGTCACGCCAGAGGTGAAGGTGATCGACGAACTGGCCGCGGCGAGCACGCGCACGAACCATGCCGCTGCTGTCAACCGCCTCGAAGTGGAAACCCGCCTGCTCAGCCCGTGCCACGACTGCAGCCACCAACAGTGCTTCGCCGGCGGCAGCCGGCCCCTGCGGGCCCTGCCCTCCTGTCGACCCCAGCGGCCTGTCCATTTTGCTCCCCGGTTCTGGTCCTCGACGCCGGCTTCGTCGCCAGCCAGCCGACCTCGATCCATAGCTTGAGACCATCTCCGGCGATCCGGGACGCCAGACAACCGGGCAGCTCGGGGAATGCAGGGGAATGTCGGGGCAGATCCCCACATGGACGCCGTGACGTGACGCTGTCGCCTCGTTACACTGCGCATGACCTGGAGGGGACACGGTGACCGAGCCCAATCGCCTGCTACGCGCCGCGCGCGAAAGGCTGCCCTCGTCGACCGCGCCCGGCGAGCACGCCACCCGTGCCGAGGTCGCTGAACAGGTCAACCGGTGGTTGTGGGAGACCACTGGACAGCGGCACGACCTCGACGCGCACTACCTCGCGAAGCTGGAGCGGGGTGTCGCCCGCTGGCCGAACCCCGCCTACCGATCCGGCCTCCGCCATGTGCTCGGCGTCGCAGACGACGCCGCACTCGGCTTTCGCCCTCCCCGTCGAAGGACTATCGAGCCGCCCGGCCCCGACACGTCACCGTCACAGCCCAGCGCTCCCCGCTGGGACGCCGACGGCGTACTCGCCCAGGCCGCAGCCATCACCAGGGATGATCTGACGCCGTCGACACGCCGAACCGCGCTGCTCACCGGCCTTGCCCTCGCCGCCGAGTTGCAGCCGTTCCTCTGGCCGGCGACGGCCGCCGGCGCGGGGCGTCGGGCCGCGTTCACCCCACCCGAGTTGGAGGCAGCAGAACGTCTCGTCGCGTCGCTCCGATCCTGGCGCTCGGCTCCGGGTGTCCTCGCGCGTTCAGCAGTGGTCGCGCAGCTCAACAGCCATGTTCATCGGCTCGAAGCCGCGCCTCAAGGCACTCGCGAGACAGGGCAAGCGTTCCGGATCGGAGCGGAGCTCGCTGACATCGCCGCCACGATGGCGTGGGACGCAAGCGAACATGGCGGCGCCCAGCAGTACTTCGTGCTCGCCGCCCAGCTGGCTCACGCCGGCGGCGACGACGCACTCGCAGCCGTCGCGCTGGCCTCGCTCGCGCGACAGTGCTTCGACCTGAAGCGTCCGCGCGATGGACTCGAAATCGTGCAGCTCGCGCAGTACGGCACCCGCCGCACGGCCACTCCGCGCCTCCGAGCCGTACTCGCCACGCGGGAGGCATGGGCTTATGCCCAGCAGGGTGACGACAGGGCCTTCGACCGGGCCGTCGGCCTCGCCGAGGACTTCCACAGCGAAGGTGTCCGCGACGAGGACGCACGCACGCCCACCGCCCGCAGCCTCGACCAGGCCGAGCTCGCCGGCGTGATCGGCGCCCGCTACCGCGATCTCGCATGCTACGACCCCAAGCGTGCTCGAACCGCCCAGACCTACATCCAGCGCGCGCTGGAGCTGCGCCACCCCAGCCGGCTCCGCAATCGCGCATTCGACCTGATCGGCCTCGCCCGCGCCCACCTCATCAGCCGCGATCCCGATCGCGCCGCTGACCTGATCGTGCAGGCAGTGCCGTTAGCCGGTCCCTGGGCCACCGGACGGGTCGGCGTGAAGCTGCAGGACTTCCGCCGCGAAGCCACCCCTTTCGCTAAGGTGCCCGCGGTGCGTGATGCCATCGAGGCCATCAACGCGCTCACCCCTGCAGACTGACCACAGGAAGGCCAACTCCGTTGCCGCGAATCGGGATCACCGGGCATTCGAACCTGACCGCCGAGTCCGTTCCCGCGGTCGCAGAAGGCATCCGCGCCGCGCTTGCCGGCCACGACCGTGACGGGCTGATCGGTGTCACCTGTCTCGGCCGCGGCGCCGACCAGGTCTTCGCGCGCGTGGTGCTAGAACTCGGTGGTGCCGTCGAGGTGGTCCTGCCCGCGTCCGACTACCGGGAGCGCAAAGTCAAGCCGGACAACGCCGCGGAGTTCGACGAACTACTCGGTCAAGCCAAGACCGTGCACACCATGCCCTTCGACAGGTCGAACCGCGAGGCATACATGGCGGCCAGCGAGCACCTGCTCGACAACGTCGACACCGTGATCGCCGTCTGGGACGGCGGCCCCTCCGGCGGCCACGGCGGAACAGCCGACGTCGTGGCCGCCGCACGCGATCGCGGCCTGCCCGTCACCGTGATCTGGCCAGAAGGCGCCCGCCGAGAATGATCGGCCCGGCAGGCAGTTCGCCCGCCACGCGGGTCATCGAGCGCCCTGGGGGTCTGACACTTCTCGACTCCTGGTCACCGGTCTGCCCTTGAGGCTTGATTCAGTACCAGCTCGCTGCAGGACACCGGCTGCTCCAGGCTGACCGAGACCATCACGAAGGCGTAGGGCGGCGCGCGGACTGGCACACACCGTGCGGTCCCATGTAACCGCGATCGAGGCGCAACAAGCCGGCCGGACACGCGTCTTGGAACCTGCTGAGCCACTCCTGACCACGCCAAAACCTTCGTAGCCGCGGTCGCCAGCGCTCGACCTGCAAAGTCAGGGGTTGACAGACACCAGGCGGAGATGGTCTTTACGCGAAGGACCGGCATCGGCCGGCCTTCCACCGCTTCCCGGGCTCACTGTTCTAGCCAACCCAAAGACGTGCCGATTGAACTCGTCGTAGGTCAGCTTGAGGCTCTCGACGATCGCGGTCACTCCTGAGCCGCTCGCACGAAGGTGCGCAAGCACCTTCTCCAAGATCTGTGACGACTCGGGCACGAGGTCGCTGCCAGGTTCGCTCCGGCGGTATCCGCGCTTGGCCAGTTCAACGCATGCGCTCCGATAGCCCCACTCGGTCAGCAAGCCGAGTTCGCTGAGGCGGTGGGTGAGCGCCATGGCCGATACACGCCACCTGCGACTCGCCCGGATGAGCTGATCGGGGCTGGCGTTGCGCAGGTTGTGCGCGAGGACGTCCGCTCTGGGCATCAGGAACGCGGCGGCGAATCGGTCGGCTTGACGCTCGGCTTCGCGGCCTTGTGCTCGTTCTCGGCCTTGATGCATGACCAGGTGTCCGAGTTCATGTGCCGCGTCGAAGCGCTGTCGTTCTGCGGTCTTGCCGGTGTCGATGAAGATGAACGGCTCGTTCTCGATGTACAGAGAGAACGCATCGACGTCGCGGACTTCCTGCACCAGTGAGAACACTCGGACGCCGTGTGCTTCGAGCAGATGGACCATGTTCGGTATCGGGCGCTGATCAAGGTTCCATTGGCTTCGGACACGGAGTGCGATCGTCTCGATGTCGTGCAGAGTCGCATCCTGCGGCAGGTTGAGTGAAGGAACATCGACCGCAGGAAGCCGGTATCGCTCGGCGATCCAGCTGGCGATCTCCCTGGCGATCTCCCCTGCCGCGAGCACGGCGTCGCGCCGGACCGCCGGGGTCTTGGTGAGTGCACGGAAACTCACAGCTTCAACCGGAATCGGGCTGACCTCCGCTTGCATGAAGAACTCGACGGGAAGGCGGAGAACCTCGGCCAGGCGGTCGAGACTCTCCGGTGTCGGGTCCTGGTGACCCTTCTCCCAGCGGTTGATCGTCTGCGGGCTCAAGTCCGTCATACGCCCAAGCTCTGCCAGCGTCAATCCGCGCAACTTGCGCGCCAGGATGAGACGTGACGGTGAGACGGACACGTGAGAACTCCGCTCCTCTGCACTAGATCGGTTGGACGTCGATGTCCGGCCCTGCGTCCAGATCATCGTCGGGGGTGACGATCACACTAGTATCGGCGTACGTGTACGGCAGCGGGGGCAGCGGGATCCGCTGGTGATACTTCGTGATCTTGTCCTCCACCCGCTCCGCGGGCCTGGACAGTTCCGAGTAGACGACGCCGTCACGGAACGAGAACATGAACAACCACAGCACGGGCGGCTCAGTTGGCGACGGAATGTGCCGCCCTGCCCCTGTGACCTCGAACAGCGGGACCGTGCGAGGCACCTCGTCGATGAGATCGCGCAGCACCGTACGCAGGCCCGTCTTGGGCGTAGGACAGGTGCCAAACAGTCCGGTGCTGTCGTCGCCGGCCCGCACCACCACGTAGAAGCCGCGCGAGGGATGCCATGTCTTGGAAAGGCCGCCGGTCTCATCCTTGTCCCAGCCGGTCTGCTCTCGGAAGCTGATCACAGCCTCGCTCCACTGGTCCTGCCCAGGCGTCTGGGCCGGCGCCAGCGGGCTGGTCCCGTCCCTCTTACGCTGCCCGTTCTCCGCGACCCGATGCAACAGGTCCACGGTGAGATCGAGGGGCTCCAGCTGCTGTGCTGCCCAAGTCAGCCATCCATCGAGGTCGCCGGGGTCAGGCAGGGCGTGCGCATGAGTCAAGCTGCCTCCTTCTCTCAAGGCGACTATAGACCAGACCTCAAATGAGGTCGCATTTATTGCCGACCCCGGCGAGTCGCCCTGAGTGGGGCGCCAGTGCAAGGCCCCGCGCCGGACACCGCAAACCGGGTGTGAGCTGTGCCGGGCCACGACAGCAGGGACATCGGGGAGGCCCGCGACCGTTGGAAACCACCGCTCGCCGTCATCACCGGGGCGCCTGCAGAGCACTGGCGGCGGCCGTGATCGACGATGGATGTCGTGATCATCACGCTGATGGCCCGATTCCCACAGGGCGGCCGCCCCAGGATCGCGACCGTGGTTCGCGAGGTTCACCGGGACATCAGCACTACGGCGACGAGCGAGGCCCACCTGATCACGTTGACCCAACGTCGCACCGCAGAGGAGCTGGACGCCAGGTCCTGGCAATGACCGCGGCCTCGACCGGTTCCCGGCCTACGTTCGTGCCCGCCCCAAGGGACTCGGGGCGGCTCTCGGGTGTGGAGCCGCCCCGAGCGGGCTGGGGTTCCCAGACTGAGTCCAACCCTGTCCACCGGCCGATCAAGGGCCGGAGGTTCTGCCGTGTCAGGCGCCGATGCGGCCGCCGCCGGTGCGGTGCACGCTGATGACCGATGGGCGGACCAGGTGGCCGGGGCCGTCGGGCCAGGTTGAGCGCGGTTGTTCGACGCTGGCGCCGTCGAGTTCGCCCGGGTGCTGCACGGCGACGAGGACACGCCGTTCCTCGATGATCGGGCCGCAGGTCTCCGCGCCGATCGGGACGGTGAGGAATTGCTTGACCTGTCCGCGGTTGGGTCCGTCGATGGCGACGCCGAAGAGGCCGTCGTTGGATTTCAGGGCGTTGCCGTCGGTGGCGATCCAGAGGTTGCCGTGCGGGTCGAAGGCGACGTTGTCGGGGCAGGAGATCGGGCTGATCTGGTCCTTGGGGAACCCGGCGAAGTAGGTGCCCGGGTCGGCCGGGTCGCCGCAGACCAGGAACAGTCGCCAGCGGAAGCTGGTTGCGGCGGCGTCGTTGCCGGACTCGATGACTTCCATGACCTGGCCGTGCCGGTTGCCGGTGCGGGGGTTGGCCTCGTCGGGGCCGGTCTTGCCTGCGGCGCCGCGGTCGGAGTTGTTGGTCAGGGCGACGTAGACGGTCCCGGTGCGGGGATGGGGTTCGACGTCCTCGGGCCGGTCCATCTTGGTCGCCCCGGCCTTGTCGGCGGCGAGCCGGGTGTAGACGTAGACCTCCTCGGCGGTCATGCCGTCGACGAAGGACCGGGTGCCGCTGGCGAGCGGGATCCACTGTCCGGTGCCGTCGAACTCGCCGTCGGAGGGCAGTTTCCCGGATCCGTCGATCTCGCCGGCGGGGCTGTCGCCGGTGAACTTGGCGACGTAGAGGGTGCCCTCGTCCAGCAGCGTGCGGTTGTGCCGCCGGGCGCTCTGGCTGTTGCCCTTCTTGAACCGGTTCTTGGAGACGTACTTGTAGAAGTAGTCGAACCGTTCGTCGTCGCCCATGTAGAGCACGACGCGACCGTCGCGGGTCAGGCGCGGTTCGGCTGCCTCGTGCTTGAACCGGCCCAGCGCGGTGAGCTTGCGCGGCTTGGCGGCCGGGTCGAAGGGGTCGATCTCGACGATCCAGCCGTGCCGGTTGACCTCGTTGGGTTCCTGGGACACGTCGAACCGCTTGTCGAAGCGTTCCCATTTGCGTTCGCTGGCCAGGCCGCGCAGGCCGTAGCGCGCGAGGCGGGCCTTGGTGGTGGGGTCGGTGACCAGGTCGGCGTTGCCGAAGTACTGGTTGAAGTTCTCCTCGCCGGAGAGCACGGTGCCCCACGGCGTCATCCCGCCGCCGCAGTTGTTCAGCGTACCCAGGACCGTCCGGCCGGCCGGGTCCGCCGAGGTCTTCAGCAGCGCGCTGCCCGCGGCCGGGCCGGTGAACTCGATCGGCGTGGTCGCCGTGACGCGCCGGTTGAGCCGGTGCCCCCGCACCGGGGACAGGCGGCCGTTCCGGCGGTTCTCCTCCAGCGCGACCACGGACATGCCGTGCGCGGCCCAGGCGATCTCGACCTGCTCGCGCGTGGGGTTCGCCGCGTTGTACCCGGCGAACATCAGGACCTCGTCGGTGTACTCGTGGTTGGCGACCAGGATCTTGCGGTCGCGCTCTCCGGGCAGGTCCAGCAGCGCCAGGTAGTCGCAGTTGTAGCCGAACTGGCGGGCCTGTGCGGCAGCGCTCTGCCCGGCCGGGGAGAACTGCGGGGCGCCGGCCAGCACCGGGTCGCCCCAGCGGATGACCACCTCCTGCTCGTATTCCGGCGGGATGGCAACCGCGTCGGCGGTATTGGGCGCCACCGGCTCGAAGCGCAATCCCGGCGGCACGGCGCCCGGCCCGGGCTTGCCCGCCGTGGTCGCGGCGGCGGATGCGGTGCCGGTCAGCGCGGCCGTCCCGCCGGCGACGGCCCCGGCGGCCAGGGTCACCACCGCGCCGGCGCGCAGCATCGAGCGGCGCGACAGCGCGCCGGTGATGACGTCGCCGAGGTAGGGGTTGTCCGAGGTGTTCGGCGCCGGGTGGAAGCAGGCGTCGCCACAGCGGTAGCGGCACGTCATGGCCGCCCGGCCACCCTCATGGGAGGCCAGCAGGGGCAACGGCACTGTTCTATGCCCGGGTTCGGATCGGGGCGCCACGGAACCTCCAAAGCAGTCCATTCGGGAACGAGATCCACCCTCACTAGATCGGTGGATCTCGATCCAGGACGTTAGGCGGTGATCGGGCAATCCCGGCGACCAGGAGATGAACTCCAGGCGAACGCTGCCGCGCCGTCGCGTGCGGCTACGTCCGCGCCGGAGCGGTGGCGGGACGCTGCTGCCGGGCCCACGCCTGGGTGGCGACCTGGATCGCGTCGAAGGGACTGCCCAGCGGTGGTGTGTAGGACAGGTCGAGGTCTTCGACTTCCGCGACGGTCATGCCGTGGTAGAGCGCCGTGGCGAAGGTGTCGATGCGCTTGTGCACGGCCGAGTCGAGGTGGCCGATCATCTGGGCGCCGAGGAGTTTGCCGGTGCGGCCATCACCGGTGATGCGCAACCGGATGGGCCGGGCGCCCGGGTAATACGCTTTGTGGTCGTCGGCGGAGAGGTCGACGGTGGCGGGCTGGAAGCCGGCGGCCGCTGCCTCGTGCTCGCGCAGCCCGGTCCGGGCGATGGCGAGGTCGAAGACCTTGAGCACCTGCGTGCCCAGCGACCCGGCGAAGGTGCGGTGGCCGCCGAGCGCGTTCTCCCCGGCGACGCGGCCATGCTTGTGCGCGGTCGTGCCGAGCGGCAGGTAGGTGTCGCTGTCGAGGACGCGGTGGTAGGTGTGCACGCAGTCGCCGGCGGCGAAGATACCGTCCACGCTGGTCCGCATGCCGCGGTCCACCGCGATGGCCCCGCGGGCACCGAGGGCGACGCCCGCGGTCTCGGCCAGGGCGGTGTCGGGCCGGACCCCGACCACGACCAGGACCAGGTCGGTGTTGCGGTCGAAGCCGTTGCTGCCGCGCACCCGCAGGCCCGTGCCGTGGCGTTCGACGCGCTGGACCGTGGTGCCGGTGTGCACGGTGACGCCGTGGGTGTCCAGTTCCGCGGCGACCAGATCGCCCAGAGTCGTGTCTACTGTGGACAGGACCTGGGGCAGCTGCTCGACCAGGGTGACGTCGAGGCCGCGGGTGCGCAGGGCCTCCGCCATTTCCAGGCCGATGTAACCGGCGCCGACGATGACCGCCGAGGTCGCCCCGCCGTCCAGTGTGGAGGTGAGGGCGAACGTGTCGTCCATGGTGTGCAGGAGGTGCACGCCCTCGGTCGGGCCGAGGTCGGCGAGCCCGCCGATCGGCGGGCGCACGGGGACGGCGCCGGTGCCGATGACCAGCTGGTCGTAGTCGAGGCGCTCAGTGTTCCCGCGCTCCGTGCGGACCGTGACGATCCGCTCGCCCGGGTCGATCGCCAGCGCCCGGGTGTTGAGCATGAGGTCGAGGCCGGCGTTGCCGAGGTCGTCGCGGGTGCGGTGGGCCAGAGTTCGCCAGTCGCCAACCTCCCCGGAGACGTGGTAGGGGATGCCGCAGATGGAGAAGTTCGGGTAGGCGTCGGCCACCACGAGCAGTGGCCGGATCGCCGGGTCGAGTTCGTGGGCGCGCAGGCCGGCGCTGATTCCGGCGTCGCTGCCGCCGATCACGAGCAGGCGGGTCACAGGTGTTCCTCCAGGAGGTCGGTGATCTCGGAGACGGCGGCGCGGGCGGTGGGACCGACGCCGATCAGGGTGGCGGAGGCGGGGCCGGTCCAGTCGCCGTACCGAGCAGGTGCAACCGGGGCTCGGCGACGGCGCGAGTCCCCTCGGTGGGGATGTGGCCGTGCTGGGTGCGCAGCCGCAGTGGTGCGAGGTGGGCGAGTGCGGGCCGGAATCCGGTGCACCGGATCACGACATCAGCGGTGCGGCGGGTGCCGCCCTGCCAGACCGGACCGGTCTCGCCGAGGCGGGTGAACATCGGGAACGCGGAGAGCGCGCCGGCGTCGCGCGCGGCGCGGACCGGGGGCACGGCGACGATGTCACCGAGCCCGCCGACGCCGCCGGTGTCGGCGCGCCCGGTGTCGAGCGCCTGCTTGCGCCGGGTGGCGAGATCGAACAGGGCGCGTCCGTCGATGTCATCGGGGAGGTAACGCGGGGGCCGCCGGGTCACCCAGATGACCTCGGCCACGCCGGTGAGGTCGGCGGCGATCTGCGCCCCGGAGTTGCCGCCGCCGACCACGACGACCCGTTGGCCGCGGAAGGTCTCCGGCGAGGTGTGCTCGGCGGTGTGCAATTGCTTGCCGGCGAACACCTCACGGCCGGGCACGGCCGGGACGAAGGGGCGTTCCCAGGTGCCGGTCGCGCTGATGACCGCTCCGGCGATCCACGTGCCGGCGTCGGTGTCGACCCGCAGACCGCCTGGGTGGGGGTGCACGCCCTGCACCCGGACAGGGCGGTGAACGGGCAGGTCGTAGCGCTGCTGGTAGGCACGCAGGTAGGTCACGACGTGCTCGGCCGTCGGATAGCCCTCGCCGGGAAACGGTGGCATCGGCCGCCCGGGCAGGGAGCTGTGCTGGGCCGGGGAGAACAGCCGCAGCGATTCCCAGCCGTGGCGCCAGGCCCCGCCCGGGCCTGGCTGGCCGTCGAGGATGACGAAGTCCAGGCCGGCCCGGCGCAGGTAGTAGCCCGCCGCCGAGCCGGCCTGACCGCCGCCGATCACGACGACCTGGGTGTGGTTCACGCCGCGGTGCGCGCGGCCCAGCGCTTGCGGAGCCAGAGGCTAACGTAGACCAGTGCGACCAGCACCGGGACCTCGATGAGCGGGCCGACGACCCCGGCCAGCGCCTGCCCGGAGGTCACGCCGAACACGCCGATCGCCACCGCGATGGCGAGTTCGAAGTTGTTGCCCGCGGCGGTGAAGGCCAGGGTGGTGGTGCGGGCGTAGTTCAGGCCGATGGCCTTGCCCAGGGCGTAGGACCCGGCCCACATGACCGCGAAGTAGACCAGCAGCGGCAGGGCGATCCGGGCGACGTCCAGCGGGCGCGAGGTGATCGTGTCGCCCTGCAGGGCGAAGAGCACGACGATGGTGAACAGCAGGCCGTAGAGCGCGATCGGGCCGACCTTGGGCAGGTACTTCGTCTCGTACCAGGTGCGGCCCTTGGCCTTCTCACCGAGCCGCCGGGACAGGTAGCCGGCCAGCAGCGGAATGCCGAGGAAGATCAGCACGCTCTTGGCGATAGTCCAGGCGTTGATGTCGAGCGCGGCGGTGTCCAGGCCGAGCCAGCCGGGCAGGACCTCCAGGTAGAACCAGCCGAGCACGCCGAACATGATCACCTGGAACACCGAGTTGAGGGCGACGAGCACGGCGGCGGCTTCACGGTCGCCGCAGGCGAGGTCGTTCCAGATGATGACCATGGCGATGCAGCGGGCGAGGCCGACGATGATCAGCCCGGTGCGGTACTCGGGCAGGTCGGGCAGCAGCAGCCAGGCCAGGGCGAACATCAGCGCGGGCCCGATCAGCCAGTTCAGCACCAGCGAGGCGACCATGGTGCGCTTGTCGCGGGTGACGGTGTCCAGCCGGTCGTAGCGGACCTTCGCCAGCACCGGGTACATCATCAGCAGCAGGCCCAGCGCGATGGGCAGCGACACGTCGCCGACCTTGACCGCGTCGAGCACGCGCTGCAGGCCGGGAACGAACTTGCCCAGCAGCACCCCGGCGACCATCGCGGCGCCGATCCAGACCGGCAGGAACCGGTCCAGGAAGGACAGCCGGTGCAGGACGGCCTCGTCGGCGGCGGGCGTCGTCTCGGTCGTCTGGCTCAACACGGCCTCCTGGCGTCGGACTGGTTTCGGGCGCGTTCGGCGAGCGCGGTGAGGGAGTCGGCGGCGCGTTGCACCGCGTCGGGCAGCAGCCGGTAGTAGGTGAACCGGCCCGCGGGTTCGGCCGCGACCAGGCCCGCCTCACGCAGCTGGCGCAGGTGGTTGGAGATGTTGGTCTGCCGGGCGCCGGTGGCGTCGACGAGGTGGCAGGTGCACAGCGCTTCGTCGGCCAGGAGCTCAAGGATCCGGGCCCGCAACGGGTCGGCCAGCACCCGCAGCGCATCAGTATCGAGTGACATCAGTCGAGAATGATACATCAGTGCCGACTGGTTCGTGCACGCGTGGTGGGCAAGCCGTCAGTCGCAGCGGGTGGGGTCGTCGTCCTCGCCGGGCTCGTCGCGCAACGGGCCCCCGGGACGCAGAAGGTGGTCCATCAGTTCCAGGGGCTCGTGGACGATGCGGTACCAGCTCCAGGTGCCCCGGCGTTCCCGGCTGAGGATGCCGGCCTTGACGAGGATCTTGAGGTGGTGTGACAGCGAGGACTGCGGCATGTCGAACTCGTCGGCGAGGTCGCAGAAGCACGCCTCGCCGGTGGGCGCCTGGCGGACGAGGGAGAGCAGCTGGACCCGGACCGGGTCGCCGAGGGCCTTGAACAACGCAGCCGCCGCGGCCGCGTCGTCGCCGCGGAAGGACTGTGCCTTCGACGAAGGCAGCGGCAGGCCGGCCAGCGGTACCACCCCGTTCCTGTGCTCCGTGCGCACCTCACCCACCGCCATGATGTCATCATCATCAACGGGGATGAACGTCCGGTGAACGCGTCTCGGGCTCGGGCACCGTGAACTGGTAGCCCAGCCCGCGCACGGCCTTGATCCACCGCGGGTCGGCCTCGTCGTCGCCGAGGCGTTTGCGCAGCCGCAGGACGTGCACGGACAGGGTGTTGCTGTGGGTGGCGGCGCCGCGATCGCCCCACACCGCCTGGAGCAGCTCTTTGCGGGTGAGCACGGCTCCGGCGCGTTCGGCGAAGTAGCGCAGGAGCAGGAACTCCATCGGCGGCAGTGGGACGGTCCGGCCGTCCAGCCAGAACTGTGGGACCGCCCCGTCCACCCGCAGGCGGCCCAGGTCGATGGGCAGCGGGCGCAGGTCGACCTGGTCGGGCCGGGGCGCGAACGAGCGCAGCAGCCGCAGCAGCTCACGCGGCCGGTAGGGCCGGGGCACGACCGCGGCGGCGCCGAGTTCGGTGGCGCGGACGGCGAAGTCGGCCGAGCCGGGCCCGGCCGCGGCGACGAGGGGCAGGTCGGGGTCGTGGGTGCGCAGGATGGTGAGGAACTCGGCGGCGTCCAGCCGGCCGCCGCCTGGCCCCACGACCACCACGTCCGGGCAGGTCCGCCCGACCTGCAGAAGCGCCTCGGCCGGGTCCGCGCAGGCTCTGACCTCGACCGGTTGCCCGGCCATGGCGTCCAGCAGCTCGCGGACCAGGTCGGTGTCGCGTTCGACCAGGAGCACGGCGAGGCGGCCGGCGCGCCTGCCGCCGGCCGACAGGCAGGCCCGCCGGCGGGCATGGAACTGGGAGTTGTCCGATTCCCAGCCTTGGGTCAGCAAACCCGACATGTGCCGTCCTCAGCCGAAGCGGCCGGTGATGTAGGCCTCGGTGCGGGGGTCGTCGGGGTTGGAGAAGATCCGCTCGGTGGTGTTGAACTCGACCAGCTGCCCGATCCGGTTGCCCCGGTTGTCGACCTCGGCGGTGAAGAACGCGGTGCGCTGGGACACGCGCGCGGCCTGCTGCATGTTGTGCGTGACGATGATGATCGTGTAGGTCTGGGCCAGTTCGTCCATCAGATCTTCGATCTTGGCGGTGGCGATCGGGTCCAGCGCCGAGCAGGGCTCGTCCATGAGGATCACCTCGGGCTGGGTGGCGATCGCGCGGGCGATGCACAGCCGCTGCTGCTGACCGCCGGACAGGCCGGCGGCGTTCTGCTTGAGCTTGTCCTTCACCTCGTCCCACAGGGCCGCCCCGCGCAGGGCCCGTTCCACGACCTCGTCCATGCTCGCCGGCTTCATCCCGGTGACCCGGGGCCCGTAGGCCACGTTGTCGTAGATCGACTTCGGGAACGGGTTCGGCTTCTGGAACACCATGCCGATCCGGCGGCGCAGTTCGATCACGTCGACCGCGGAGTCGTACATGTCGACGCCGTGGTAGGACACCCGGCCGTGCACCTTCGCTCCGGGGATGAGGTCGTTCATCCGGTTCAGGCAGCGCAGCACCGTCGACTTGCCGCAGCCCGAGGGGCCGATCAGCGCGGTGATCTCCTTGCTGCCGAAGTCGAGGTCGACCTCGCTGACGGCGAGGAAGTCGCCGTAGCTCACGCCGAGACCGCGGGTGGTGATCACACCGTCGGGCTCGCTGTCGGGAATCTCCGGTGCCTTGTGCTGGGAGATCTCATCGAGCAGTCTCCTGCCCTGTCCGTCGGGGTTCACGCCGGTCTGCTCCACTCGTGTTCGGGTCATGCTCGGGTCTTCCTTGCGGTCGAGGGGGGTCACCAGCGTCGCTGGAACCGGTTGCGCAGCCAGATCGCCAGCCCGTTCATGGCGAGCAGGACGAGGATCAGCAGCAGGATGGTCGACCAGGCCAGGTGCTGGAACTCGATGGCGGGCAGCGACACCAGGTTGAAGATCTGCACGGGCAGCACGGTGTAGCGGTCGAAGATGCCGTCGGGGTTGACGGTGACGAAGACCGTCGCGCCGACCAGGATCAAGGGTGCGGCCTCGCCGATGGCGCGCGAGAGCGCCAGGATCGACCCGGTGGCGATGCCCGACACCGACGCGGGCAGCACCTGCCGCCAGGTGGTCTGCCACTGCGTCGCACCGAGCGCGAGCGAGGCGTCCCGGATCTCGCGGGGCACGGCGCGCAGCGCCTCCCGGGTGGTGATGATGATGACCGGCAGGATCAACAGGGCCAGCGCCACCGAACCGGCCAGCGCGACCGCGCCGACCGACAACGGCCCGCGCACCACGAAGGCCAGGGTGAGGATGCCGTAGATCACCGTGGGCACCGCGACGAGGTTCTGGATGTTGAGTTCGATCAGCCGGTTCCACCACTTGGTGTTGTCGGCGTACTCCTCCAGGTAGATCGCCGCGGCGACGCCCAGCGGCAGCGCGAGCACGATGGTCCCGGCCATCACCCACAGCGTGCCGAAGATCGCCGACTGCACGCCGGAGGTCGCCGGCCGCAGCTTCGACGGCTGGTTGCCGATCAGGTTGCCGTCGAACCGGGCCAGGCCCTCGGAGATGATCACGACCAGCACCGTGCACAGGAACAGGCACGCGATCGCCAGGCAGGCCCACAGCAGGCCCGCGAACACCGCGGAGCGGACGTCGAACCGGCGGCGGCCGGTGAGCGTGGCGGCGCTGTCGTACTCCAGCAACGTCATCAGTAGGCCTGCCTGTACTTGCGGACCAGCGCGATGCTGATCATGTTGATCACCAGGGTGATGAGGAACAGCAGCGCGCCCACCGCGAACAGCGAGTAGTACACCGGGCTGCCCTGCGGGGCGTCCCCGCTGGCGACCTGCGCGATGAACCCGGTCATCGTCTGCGCGCCGACCAGCGGGTTGAGGGTGAACTGCGGCTGGTTGCCCGCGGCGATCGCCACGATCATCGTTTCCCCGACCGCCCGGGAGATGCCGAGCACGATCGCGGCGACGATGCCGGACAGCGCGGCCGGGAACACCACCCGCAGCGTGGTCTTCATCCGGTTGGCGCCCAGCGCGTAGGACCCTTCCCGCAGCGAGCCGGGCACCGCCGACATCGCGTCCTCCGACAGCGACGCGACGGTGGGCACGATCATGAAGCCCATCACCAGGCCCGGGGAGAGGTTGTTGAAGATGGCCGCGCCGACGACGTCCTGCAGCACCGGGGTCAGGATGGTCAGTGCGAACACGCCGTAGACGACGGTCGGCACGCCGGCCAGGATTTCCAGCACCGGTTTGAGCACCTTGCGGGTGCGTGGGTTGGCGTACTCCGACAGGTAGATCGCCGCACCGAGCCCGAGCGGGACCGCCACCACCAGTGCGATCAGCGTCGTGCTCGCCGTGCCCAGCACCAGCGGCAGCACGCCCCAGTTCTTGTCGTCCCACGCGGCCTTGTCACCGAACCCGGCCGTCCAGCTCGTCCCGGTCAGGAACTCGCCGAACCCGACGTGGCTGAAGAAGGTGACCAGCGGCGCCAGCAACGCGACCGCGATCCCGACCGTCACCGCCACCGACACCAGCGCCGAGCCGGCCAGCCCCGCCAGGATGAGCCGTTCCCCGATCCGGCTCCGCTTGCGGCGAAGGTCGACCGGACGGCCGCCCGAAGGCGGGCTCCCCGCACCCGGGGAGCCCGCCGTGACAGGTCCAGCGACCATCAGGCGCCGGCCTTGGTCTTGAGTGCCTGCAGCTCGGACTGCGCTGTGGTCACCTGCGCCTGCGTCAGCGGGATGAACTTGGCCGCCTGGACGATCTCGGTGTTCTTCTCCAGGTAGAACTCGGCGAACTTGAGCACCTGCGGCTTCTTCAGCCCGGCGTCGGAGACGTAGATGAACAGCGGGCGCGACAGCGGCTTGTAGGTCCCGTCCTGCGCGGTCTGCACCGACGGTGCGACGCACCCGTTGCCACCGTCGACCTTGACGGCCTTGACCTTGTCGGCGTTGGCCTCCAGGTAGGAGAAGCCGAAGTAGCCCAGCGCCCCCTTGGTCGCCGACACGCCCTGCACCGTGACGTTGTCGTCCTCGGTCGGGTTGTAATCGGTGCGGCTGTCACCCTCCTTGCCGTTGATCGCCTCGGTGAAGTAGTCGAAGGTGCCCGAGTCGGAACCGGCGCCGAACAGCTGCAGCGGCTCGTTCGGGAACGACGGGTCCACCTCGTTCCAGTTCTTGACCGTCGAGCCCGGCGCCCAGATCTTCTTCAGCTGATCCACGGTCAGGCATTCGGCCCAGGTGTTGTCCTTGTTGATCACCACGCTCAAGGCGTCGTTGGCGACCAACAGCTCGCTGAAGGCGATGTTCTTCGACGCGCATTCCGCCTTCTCCGAGTCCTTGATCGGACGAGAGGCGTCGGAAATGTCGGTCTCGCCCGCGCAGAACTTCTTGAAGCCCCCACCGGTGCCGGAGGTCCCGACGGTGACGTTGGTGTCCGGGTTCTCGCCCATGAACAGCTCGGCCGCGGCCGAGGACAACGGCTCCACCGTGCTCGATCCGTCGATCACGACCGGCCCGGACACCGCCTCGCCCGTGGCCGCGCCGTCGTCTCCGCTGCCACCGCACGCGGCCAGGGTGAGCCCGGCTGCCATCACGACGGCCGCAGCCCGTGCCCGCTTGAACTGGCGGATGGTCACTTGGTGTGCCTCCTGCTAAGGGTCCCCGGCACACGCGCCGGGAGGATCCGTCCGCCTCGCGGTCGCGAGGCCCCTGCATCGAATAATTTCGTTCTAAACGGAACGTGAACGAAGAGTGAAGGTGGGGCCTCTAATCGAAAAATGTCGTTCCAGTGGTCCGGTGCTAGGCGTGGAGCGGGACCTGGGGCAGCAGGAGTGCGCGCGCCTCGTCCAGGCGGTCCGGCAGCAGTTCGTACCAGACCCACGTGCCCCGGCGTTCTCCGCGCACGAGACCGGCCCGGCTCAGGGTTCCCAGATGGTGACTCACAGTGGACTGTGACAGCGCCGTCCGCTTGGCCAGGTCGCAGACGCAGACCTGCTTGCCGCCCGCCAGGAGCGTCAGCAGGTGCAGGCGCGCGGGGCTCGACAGCGCCTTGAACACCGCGGCGACATCGCCCGCCGCGGCCTCGGACATCGCGGCGACGGCATCGGGCACGCAGCGCTCGCTGCCGCGCCCGCGACGGTGGTCGTTCACCAGATCGAGGCTGGCGAGCTTCGTCATGCGGTAAATGCTAGGTCATGGATTGACCAATGTCGATCCAAGGGTTGACAGCGATCTCGCTGTCCTGCTGTGCTTGTTTCGACAAAACTCGATCCAGCGTGGATCGTACCCGGAGGGGCACCACCATGACGCGCGCCAGCGGCCTACCCCAGCATGACCTGCACGTTCAACTCGACCGGATCGTCGAAGAACTGTCCGACACCTTCCACGGCGTCTTCAGCCCGGAGACGGTCCGCCGCTACGTCGACGAGACCCACGCCCTCCTCCGCGCCCAGGCCAGCGTGACGACCCACCTGGCGACCCTGACGGCGCGCTTCGCCAAGCAGCGCCTCACCGACCACGGTCACGCGCTCGGGCTCGCGCGGGTCGCCGTGCCGCAGGTGCTGTTCATCTGCGTGCACAACATCGGCCGCTCCCAGATGGCCGCGGCCCTGCTCGACCACCACGCCTCCGGCAAGGTCGCGGTGCGCTCGGCCGGGTCGCAGCCGCAAGACCACATCCCGCAGCAGATCGTCGATGCGCTGGCCGAACTCGGGGTCCCGCTGGCCTGCGCCTACCCGAAGCCGCTGACCGACGAGGTCGTGCGCGCCGCCGACGTCGTGGTGACCATGGGCTGCGGGGACACCTGCCCGGTGTATCCGGGCAAGCAGTACCTCGACTGGCAGATCGACGATCCGGTCGGCCAGCCGATCGAGCAGGTCCGGCCCATCCGGGACGAAATCGACCGGCGCATCCGCGACCTGCTGTCGGAACTGCTCGGCGACGCCTGACGCTCCCGATGCCCGAGACGTTCCTCGGCACTCTGGCCGGTCTCATGGTGGCGCTCGCGCTGGCCACCTTCGGCTTCGTCAAGCTCGCCGACCTGTGGCGGGCACGGGCACGCCTCTGGGAACAGGCCGCGTTCGCGACCGGATGGGTGTGCCTGGCCTTCTGCGTCACGCTCGTGATCTCGACCGCGTACTTCGCCGTGACCTCCTGAGCGGAGCCGGTCACCGGATGTTCACCTGGATCGGGCATTATCGAACCAAGCACCTCTGCCGATCCTCAAGGAGCATCCGGTGACCGACATTCCCGAGGTCCTGTTCGTCTGCGTGCACAACGCCGGACGGTCCCAGATGGCCGCCGCCCTGCTGCAGCACTACGCCCTGGGCCGCGTCGCCGTGCGTTCCGCCGGTTCGGAACCGGGCGAGAAGGTCAACCCGGCGGCCGCGCAGGCACTGGCCGAGTGGGGCCTGGACATCACCGCCGAGGTGCCCAGCAAGCTCACCACCGAGGACGTCGAAGCCTCCGACGTGGTCATCACCATGGGCTGCGGCGACACCTGCCCGGTCTTCCCGGGCAAGCGCTACCTGGACTGGCAGCTCGACGACCCGGCCGGCAAGCCCGTCGAGGAGGTCCGCCCGGTCCGCGACGACATCGACCGTCGCGTGCGCGCCCTGCTGACCGAACTGCTCGACAAGTAAGAGCCCGTCAGCTCTCGGCCGGCGCGAGCGCGGCCGAGAGCTGCGCCATCGCCGCGGGCACGGCACGGTAGTAGATCCAGGTGCCCCGCCGTTCGCCCGTGATCAACCCCGCTTCCCGCAGCACCTTCAGGTGATGCGAGATCGTCGGGCCGGTCAGCTCGAACCCCTCGGTCAGATCGCACACGCACGCCTCGCCCTCGGCGTGCGAGGCGATCAGCGACAACAGCCGCAGCCGGACCGGGTCGGCCACCGCCTTGAACCCGCGCGCCAACGCCTCCGCCTGCTCCGCCGACAGCGGCGTCTGGCTCATTGGCGGGCAACAGGCCACGAGGTGGTTCAGCAACAGCGACTGGTTCGACACCTCTCTATCTTGACGTCCATCGATTCAGAAGCGCAAGCTGTCTCGACAGTCTTCGAATCAGCTGCGAGGTGTGGCTCATGGATGAGTCGGGGAAGGCATTGCGAGACGAGGTTCGCCGGCGCTACGCCGCCGCCGCGGCCTCCGTGAGTGCAGGAAGCTCGTCCTGCCGCGACGGCGACTCATGCGGGACCCCTTGGTACGGCGATACGGAGCAGGCCGAACTGCCCGCGGACGCGGTGACGGCCAGTCTCGGCTGCGGCAACCCGCTTGCCGTGGCCGAGCTGCGCGAGGACGAGACGGTGCTCGACCTCGGCTCCGGCGGCGGCATCGACGTCCTCCTCTCCGCGCGGCGGGTGGGGCCGGGCGGCAAGGTCTATGGGCTGGACATGACCGAGGAGATGCTCGCGCTCGCGCTGGCCAACGCGGAGAAGGCCGGCGCGACCAACGTGGACTTCCTCAAGGGCCACATCGAGGCGATCCCGCTCCCGGCGAACCGGGTCGACGTGATCATCTCCAACTGCGTGATCAACCTGTCCGTGGACAAGCCCGCGGTGTTCGCCGAGATGTTCCGCGTGCTCAAGCCCGGTGGGCGGCTCGGCATCAGCGACGTCGTCGCCGAGGACCACCTCACTGCCGCGGACCGGGCCGAGCGCGGCGAGTACACCGCCTGCATCGCGGGCGCACTCACCTTCGCCGAGTACCGGGCCGGCCTGGCTGGTGCCGGATTCGCCGACATCGAGATCACACCGACGCACGAGGCCGCCGACAGCGTGCACTCGGCGAGCGTGCGCGCCACCAAGCCCCGCGACGCGGGCGCGCGGCGGGAGCTGGCGACGGCGGTCACCAAGGGCGGGTGCTGCGGCTGAGACCCGCCTCAGTCCGGCGGTGTCACGTTGGGCGCGGAAGGGACAGGCCATGGACCGGCGAGCCGTGCACGAGCAGTGGGAACGTGACCGCGCCGCCTTCCACGCGCTGGTGGCGGCGGCGACGGCCGACGACTTGCGCCGGCCGTCGCGCGGCACCCGGTGGACCAACCGGCAGCTGTTGTTCCACATGCTCTTCGGCTACCAGGTCGTGCGGGCCCTGCAGCTGCTGGTGCGTGTGTTCGGCCGCCTGCCGGATCCGGTGAGTCGCGGGTTCGCCCGGGTGCTGGATGCCGGGGCGGTGCCCTTCGACGTCGTGAACTACCTCGGCTCATGCGGCGGCGGCTTGCTCCCGCCGCGGTGTGTGGCCTGGTGGTTCGACCGCATCATCGTGTCCTTGCACCGCAGCCTCGATCGCGCCAGCGAAGCCGACCTTGGGCGCGGCATGCACTACCCGATCCGCTGGGCCCCGTTCTTCGCGCCCTCCATGACCCTGGCCGACGTCTACCGGTACCCTGCCCGGCATTTCGCCTTCCGCCAACGGCAGCTCACACTCATCGCTTGAGCAACCGCCGGGCGAGGTAGGCGGCGTCGCGGCCGACGCCGCGGATGGTGGCCGAGGAGAAGCTGCGCTGCCACTCCAGCCCGACGAACCCGAGCCCGGGATGGGTGGTGGACAGGCCGCGGTGCTGCTTGGGCATCCCGGACGGGTCGAGGGCGCCGAGCTTGTCCAGGTAGGACAGTCCGGGGCGGAACCCGGTCGCCAGGAGGATGGTGTCGATCCGTTCCCGGGTGCCGTCGGGCCAGGTCACGGTGTCGCCGTCGATGGCGGTGAACATGCGGCGCTGGTCGGGCCGACCGGCGTCGATGGCGGCGCGGTAGCCGCCTGCGTCCTGGACGGGCATGCCCGGCTTGGTGCGCAGCCAGGGGCCGATGGGCAGGGCGTCGAATCCGGTGACGGTGAGCCAGAAGTGCACGTCCCGCCCGAGCGGTTTCTGGGGGGCGTAGCGGATCGGGTGGCGGGTGGCGAGGGTGACGCGGGCGTGCGGGGCGAGGTCGATCGCGATCTGGACGGCGGAGTTGGCCGCGCCCACCACCACGATCCGCTGCCCGGCGAAGGGGCTGGGCTCGCGGTAGTCGCTGGAGTGCAGGACGGTGCCGGTGAACCGGTCGAGGCCGGGTAACGCGGGCCGGTAGGGGGAGGTGAAGGCGCCGGTGGCGGCGATGACCGTCGGGGCGGACAATTCTTCGCCCGCCTCGGTTGACACCAGAAACTCGCCGTCGGGCCGGGTCACGGCGGTGACCCGGTGGCCGGTGCGGATGTCGGCGTGCAGGGCCGTGGCGTAGCGGCGGAGGTAGTCGATCACCTCGTCACGGTGCGGGTAGTGGTCCGGGTCGCCGGGGAACGCCATCCCGGGCAGGGAGCTGTAGCGGGCCGGGGAGAACAGGTGCAGGCTGTCGTAGTAGTGCGGCCATGATCCGACCGGCTCGTCGCCGGCCTCCAGCAGGACGGGCTTGAATCCGCGGGCTTTGAGGGCGTGGACGGCAGCGAGACCGGCTTGACCGCCGCCGATCACAATGACATCAGGCATGACAAAGAAATCCTTTCAACACAACGAGTTCGGAAGATCAGCTACCGGGGGACACTGACCAGGGAGGCCACTGCGGCCGCGACGGCGACCAGGGCCAGGACGAGGAAGGTGTGTGAGTAGCCGCCGAGCCCACCGGCGATCGCGGCGCCCGCCCACGGCGCGAGCGACATGGTGATCGTCAGCGGCGCGGACAGCAGCCCGGTGAGCCGTCCATAGTGGACCGGTCCCCAGCGGTCGGTGATGGCCGTAGCCTGCAGAAGGGTGAACACCCCACGAGCCATGCCCGCGACCACTGCGGCGATCACGAGCGCGGGCGCGGTGGTCAGCAGACCCAGCACACCGGTCGTGGCCGCAACCGCGGCAAGGATGATCGCGGTGCGCGCCCGGACGCTGGTGTGGCGGGCGAAGGTGGTGTAGCCGAGACGGCCCAGCACCTGCCCGGCCCCGCCGAGACCGAGCGCGACCGCGGCGGCACCGGGACTGAGCCCGCGCTCGGTGAGCAACGGCACCAGGTTGATCACCACCGCGAACGCGGCGAACGCCGACAAGCTCAACGCCACCACCAGTGCCACGAATGCGCGGCTCCGTGCGATGCGTCCAGGGTCGGTGTGCTCGGCGTGTGCGGGGTGCTCGTGCGGTCCGGGATCGGGCCAGTGCCCCCGCAGCCCCCACGCGTGGCCCGGAATGGTGATCATCGCCAGGATGGCGGCGAGGACGAAGTAGGTCTGCCGCCAGTCCAGGTGGGAGGCCAGCGCGGCGGTCAGCGGGGCGAACACCGTCGACGCGAGCCCCGCTACCAGGGTCACCACGGTCAGCGCGCCTACCCGGCGCGGCCCGTACCAGCGGGTCAGCGCGGCGAATGCCGGCGGGTACAGCGTCGCGCCCATCGCCACTCCGGCGAGCAGCCACGCCGCGACGAACCAGGCGAGGTTCTGCGCGGTCGCGATCGCCACCACCGCCGGCACCGCGAGGATCGAGCCACCGGTCATCAGCCACCGCGGCCCGTGCCGGTCCAGCCACCGCCCCACCGGAATGCCGGCGAGCGCGGCCACCAGCTGCCCACCGGAGAAGCCCGCGGTGACCCAGGTTGGCGACCACCCGGTGTCCCGTGCGATGTCGGTCGCCAGGACGGGGAAGGCGTAGTAGAGCACGCCCCAGCTGGTGATCTCGGTGACGCACAAGGTCACCAGGACCCGGCGCAGCCCGGCCCGTGACAGGGAGCCGGGCTGCGCGGTGGAATCAACCGTCACCGGTCTGCCGAGGGGGCCGACAGCGAGATCAGCTCCGGTTCGGCCGAACCGCCACAGCATCCGCCCGAGGAAGCGTCGGCAGCGGGCTCGTCGAACAGCCCCGCCCCGCCGCACACCCCGGTTTCGGCCAGCACCAGCTCCACCCGCCCGGCCGCTTCGTGGTCGCCGGCGAGTGCGGCGGCGATCGAGCGGACCTGCTCGTAGCCGGTCATCGCGAGGAACGTCGGGGCGCGGCCGTAGCTCTTCATCCCGGCCAGGTAGACGTCCGGCTCCGGGTGCGCGAGTTCCTTCGCGCCGTGCGGGTAGACGGTGCCGCAGGAGTGCACGTTCGGGTCGATCAGCGGCGCGAGCGCGACGGGCGCCTGCAGTGTGGCGTCCAGCTCCAGCCGCAGCTCCGAGAGCCAGGACAGGTCCGGGCGGAAGCCGGTCACCACCACGACCTCGTCCACCGCCTCGACGGTGCGCCCGTCGCCCGAGCGCAGCACCAGGCGGCCCTGCTCGTCGCGCTCGACGGCCTCGGTGCGGAACCCGGAGACGACCTGCACCAGCCCGGCGTCCACGGCCTCCTTGGCGCGGAGGCCGAGCGCGCCGCGGGCGGGCAGCTGGTCGGCCTCGCCGCCGCCGAAGGTGTTGCCCACCGAGCCGCGGCGCAGGATCCAGCTGACCCGCGTGCCCTCCACGGCGGTGAGCGCGACCAGCGCCGTCAACGCGGAGTGCCCGCTGCCCGCGACCGCGACGTGCCTGCCGGCGAACCGTTCCCGGACCACCGGGTCGCCGAGGTCGGGCACCTGGTAGGTGATCCGGTCTGCCGCCGCCCGCTCGCCCAGCGCCGGGAGCCCGTCGCCGCCCAGCGGGTTCGGGTTGGTCCACGTGCCCGAGGCGTCGATCACCGCGCGCGCGGTGATCAGCTCCTCGCGGCCGTCGGCGTGTCGGACGTGCACCGTCAGCGGCTCGGTGTCGCGCCCGTGGTCGACCACGCGGTCCCGGCCCCGGCGCGCGACGCCCACCACCTCC
>NZ_JBEXTZ010000068.1:0-49223 GCF_040614195.1 Amycolatopsis sp. NPDC006125 | reverse complement strand
AGGTGAATAGGTATTCAGTTATCCTGCTGACGTGATCAACCGGCTCATCGCCCTCGCTGGCACCGCCGCCTCCCAGCGCGGGCGATGGCGCCACCTCTCCGCGCGGGCCGGTGAGGGCCGCATGAGCTCGTGGCAGTCCCGGCTGCTGGCGCAGGCCACGTCCCGCACCATCCGGCCCCTGATCGCCCGCGCGCCGATCACCCCGCTCACCCTCCGGGGCGCGCGCTGGGCCATCGACCGCGCGGTCGCGGGCACCGGCCGCCTCCCGGCCGGCACCACCTGGCGCCGAATCGAACTTCCCGCGTGCGGCGCCGAGTTCGTGTGCCCCGCCGAACCGGCCGCCGTCACCGTGCTCTACTTCCACGGCGGTGGCTTCATCGCCGGCTCCGCGCGCGCCTGGCGTCCCTTCGTGGCCGGTCTGCGGATGCCCGTCCTGTCCGTCGACTACCGCCTGGCCCCTGAACACCGCATCAGCGACGCGATCGGCGACGGCCTGTCCGCCTACCGCTGGCTGATCGAGCACACCAGCACCCCGGTCGTCTTCGCGGGTGACTCCGCCGGCGGTGGGCTCGCGATCTCCGTCGCGCTGCGCGCCCGCGACGAAGGTCTTCCCGTGCCGGACGGTCTCGCGGTGATCTCGCCGTGGGCCGAACTCGGGCCGGCTCGCCCGGGCCCCGCCGACGCGCTGCTGTCGACCGCCTGCGTCGACCGGGTCGTCCGGCTCTGCGGCACCGGGCCGGAACCGTCGGCGGCGCGGGCCGACCTGCGCGGGCTGCCACCCACGCTCGTCGTCGCCGGGGAGCGGGACCTGCTCGCCGCCGACAGCCACCTCGTCGCGCGGCGGTTGCGTGACGCCGGCGTGCGCTGCGAACTCCGCGTCTGGCCGGGACAGGGCCACGCGTTCCCGCTCGCCCGCGCCCTCCCCGAGTCCGCCGCCGCACTGGCAGCGATCACCAGTTTCCTCACTACCCGGAGCAGATCCCCATGCCCCACACCGCCGTCGAGTACGCCGTCCGCGACAAGGTCGCGACCATCACCCTGAACCGGCCCGCCGCGCGCAACGGCTACACCGTCACTATGGCGGGGGCAGCAGGATCGTGGCGCCCACGCCGACGGCCGCGCCCTGGACGGCGGCGATGACCGGCTTGTTCATTGCGCAAATCGCGATCATGCACCGGCTCAGGGGCTCCACGAAGGACTCGTCGACTACCGGCTCGCCACCGCCGACGCGCGGTTCGGGTTCGTCTTCACCCGCCGCGGCATCGTCCCGGAGGGCGCCTCGACCTGGTTCCTGCCGAGGCTGGTGGGCATGGCGAATTCGCGACCGGCTCGCCGGCCGCGCGCACGAGCTTGCGCGGGAACTGGCCGCCACGGTCGCCCCGGTGTCGGTCGCGCTCACCCGGCTCATCGCGGAGATCCTCACCAGCCCGGACGCCGACTTCCCCGGGCGCGTCAGCACCGACCTGCCGGACCACCTGACCTGGCCCTGAAGTTAGGGTTGCCCGGTGAGTGCGACCCTCCAGGCCAAGGACCTGACCGCGGGCCACGGGCACCGCACCCTCTTCTCCGGTCTCGACCTGGTGGTGGCGCCCGGTGACGTCGTCGGGCTGGTCGGCGTCAACGGCGCGGGCAAGTCCACGCTGCTGCGGATCCTCGCCGGGGTCGACAAGCCCGAGGCGGGCGAGGTCCGGCTCACCCCGCCCGCGGCGACCGTCGGGTACCTGCCGCAGGAACCGGAACGCAGGCCGGGCGAGTCGGTGCGCGAGTTCCTGGCTCGGCGCACCTCGGTCGCGGCGGCGCAGGCGGAGCTGGACGCGGCCACCGAGGCGCTGACCGCGGGCGCCGACGGAGCCGACGACCGCTACGCCGTCGCCCTCGACCGGTGGCTGGCGCTGGGCGGCGCGGACCTCGACCACCGCGCCGAGGAGGTCGCGGTCGAGCTGGGCCTGTCGGTGGACCTCGACCAGCCCATGACGTCGCTGTCCGGCGGGCAGGCCGCCCGCGCCGGGCTCGCGTCGCTGCTGCTCAGCCGCTACGACGTGTTCCTGCTCGACGAGCCGACCAACGACCTCGACCTGGACGGCCTGGCGCGGCTCGAGCGGTTCGTCACCGGGCTGCGCGCGGCGACCGTGCTGGTCAGCCACGACCGGGAGTTCCTCGCCCGCACCGTCGACCAGGTGCTGGAGCTGGACCTGCCGCAGCAGCAGGTGCGGCTCTACGGCGGCGGGTACGAGTCGTACCTGGAGGAGCGCGCCGTGGCGCGGCGGCACGCGCGCGAGAACTACGAGGAGTACGCGGCGACGCGCGCTTCGCTGGAGGAGCGGGCGCGCACGCAGCGCGCCTGGATGGAGAAGGGCGTCCGCAACGCCCGCCGCAAGGCCGCGGACAACGACAAGGCCGGCCGCAAGTTCCGCGCGGAGGCCACCGAGAAGCAGGCCGCGAAGGCCCGCCAGACCGACCGGATGATCGAACGGCTGGAGGCCGTCGAGGAGCCGCGCAAGGAGTGGGAGCTGCGGATGGAGATCGCCGCGGCTCCGCGGGCCGGCGCGGTCGTGGCGACGCTGCGGGGAGCCGTGGTGCGGCGGGACGCGTTCACCCTCGGGCCGGTGGACCTGCAGATCGACTGGGCCGACCGGGTGGCGATCACCGGTGCGAACGGGGCAGGCAAGTCGACGCTGCTGGCCGCGCTGCTCGGGCGGGTCCCGCTCGACGCCGGGTCGGCGTCGCTGGGGTCCGGGGTGGAGGTCGGCGAGGTCGACCAGGCGCGCCGGCTGTTCCTCGGCGACCTGCCGCTGGCCGAGGCGTTCGCGCGGGAGGTCCCGTCCCTCGCCGACGCCGACGTCCGGACGCTGCTCGCGAAGTTCGGCCTGGCGGCGGCGCACGTGCTCCGCCCCGCGGCGACGCTGTCCCCGGGCGAGCGCACCCGCGCGGCGCTCGCGCTGCTGCAGGCGCGCGGGGTGAACCTGCTGGTACTGGACGAGCCGACCAACCACCTCGACCTGCCCGCCATCGAGCAGCTGGAGTCCGCTTTGGACAGCTACCGGGGCACGCTGCTGCTGGTGACCCACGACCGGCGCATGCTGGAGGCGGTCCACGTGACCCGGCGGCTGGAGGTCGTGGACGGCAAGGTCACCGAGCTCTGAGCCGTGACTTTCTCCGCGCCCGCGACGAGGTGACGCGCCCGGGCAGGGGGCGCACGCTGCGGCGATATCGGTTCACGTATCGCCGCACGGGTGGCGTGGTCTTGGACAGGCGTACCACTTCGGTGCTGGGGTGGCGCCATGAGAACGAAGAAGTGGCTGCTGACCTGCGGCGTGGTCGCGGTGATCGCGATCGTCACGGCAGCGATCGTGGTTCTGCGTGGCCGCCCGGGCGGCGCACCCGCCGGGGACGGTGTCGCGGCGGCGGTCGGGCAGTACCTGCGCGCGTGGTCGGCAGGCGACGACCGGCAGGCCGGTGCGCTGACCGACGATCCCCGTGGCGCCGGCACGGTGCTCGCCGCGTCCCGGTCGGGTCTCGGGGCCTCCGCGGTGACGGCGACGCTCCAGGACGTCAGCGGCGATACCGCGCGCGTCCGTGTCGAGTGGACACTGAGTCAGGGCCGGGTGTGGACCTACGACACCGCGCTGACCGTCGTCCCGGGTGACGGCGCGCCACGCGTGCACTTCACCCCGGCGGCGATCCACCCCGAGCTCGGCGAGGGCGACCGGATGGTCACGCGCTCCGCGGCCACCGGGGTCGCCCTCGTGGACCGGGACGGCGCGCCGTGCTGAGGTGGGGCACGAGCGGCCCGGAGGCCGTCGAACCGTCGCTCGCGCCGTCGATCCTGCCCGGGCTCGGGCGACTGCTCGCGATCGACAGCACTGCCTGGACCGTGTCGCGGGTCGACCGGCAGGGCCGGGAAGAAGTGCTCCACCGCGCCGGGCAGCCGCCCGCAGCGCCGATGAGAACCACGCTGAGCCGCACCGTTCAGCGGGCGGCGCAGGCGGCGGTGGACGGTGCGCCGGGGCCCGCGATGCTGGTCGTGATCCAGCCGTCCACCGGGGACATCCTGGCCGTGGCGCAGAACGCGCAGGTCACCGACGGCAACCCGCTGACCGGCCTGTACGCCCCGGGATCCACGTTCAAGATCGCCACCGTGACCGCGGCGCTGGAACGGGGACTCGCGCGCGCGGACGAGCAACTGCCGTGCCCGGCGACTGTCCGGATCGGGCAGCGGACCATTCCCAACGAGGACCTGTTCGCCTTTCCCTCGCTGCCGTTGCACTCGGCGTTCGCGCACTCGTGCAACACGACCTTCGCGCAACTGGCTTCGCGACTGCCCGCGGACGGGCTGGCCGAGGCGGCCGGACGGCTGGGCCTGAACGCCGACTTCACCATCCCGGGCATCACCACCGAGGCGGGCAAGGTGGTTCCCGCGACCGGCTCGGCCGATCAGGTCGAGTCGGCGATCGGCCAGGGCTCGGTGCAGGCCAGCCCGTTCGGGCTGGCGTTGATGGCGGCGACCGTCGCGGCGGGCGAACCCGTGACGCCGCAACTGGTTCGCGACCGCCCCACGACGGTCAACGAGGGTTACACCGCGCCGTCCCGGAACGTGATCGCCGAGCTGCGGACGATGATGCGGGAGGTCGTCACCGGCGGCACCGCGACCGGCCTGCGGGCGAGCGGAACCGTGCACGGCAAGACGGGCACGGCGCAGTACGGCGACGGCAGCCAGGCGAACGGCTGGTTCGTGGGCTACCGGGGGGACGTCGCGTTCTCGGCGCTGACCCTCGCGACCAACTCGTCGAAGCCCGCCGTCGCGCTGTCCGCGGCCTTCCTGAACCGGCTGCCCTGACCGCCGTGCGGCCCGAAAGATCCGCTTCGCGCCCCGTTCACCCTGGCGACCGGCCCCATCCACCGGCGGTGGCTAGACAGTGTCGGTGCCGGAGAAGGGAAACCGATGAAACGACTGCTGTTGCTGATCTTCGCCGTGGTCGTGGCGGGCGGTGCGCTGCCTGCGACGGCGGCGCCGCGGGTGCAGCCGCTCGAACACGCCCACGCCCACAACGACTACGAGCACGACCGCCCGCTGGCGGATGCTCTCGACCACGGCTTCACCTCGGTCGAGGCCGACGTGTGGCTGGTGGACGACGAACTGCGGGTGGCGCACGACCTCGTCGACGCGCGGCCCGGGCGCACCCTGACCAGCCTGTACCTGAAGCCGCTCGCCCAGCGGGTGCACGCGGGCGGCGGCCGGGTCTACCCGCGGTGGCGCGGGTCGTTCCAGCTGCTGATCGACATCAAGAGCGACGGCCCGTCGACGTACCAGGCCGTGGACGCGGCGCTGCGCGAGTTCCGGTTCATGCTCACGCGGTGGACCAACGGGCACGAGCGCAGCGGCGCGGTCGAGGTGGTCATCAGCGGCAACCGGCCGCGCGCGGACATGCTGGCGCAGCGCAGCAGGCTGGCGGGCTACGACGGACGGCTGGCCGACCTGGGCACCGGCACGCCGGCCGGTTTCATGCCGCTGGTGAGTGACAACTGGAGCAACGCCTTCACGTGGCAGGGCGTGGGCCCGATGCCGGCGGCCGAGCGGGCGAAGCTGCAGGGGATCGTCGCGCAGGCGCACGAGGCCGGCTACCGGATCCGCTTCTGGGCGACGCCCGACACGCCGGGCGCCGCGCGGGAGGCGGTGTGGCGGGAGCTGCTGGCGGCCGGGGTGGACCACATCAACACGGACGACCTGACCGGGCTGCGGGAGTTCCTGCTGGCCAACGACCCGGCCGAGCGCCGGGCGGCTTGAGCCGTTTCACCACGGAAGGTGGTGGCTGGGCGCGGGCGGCGGCTTGGTTCCGGGGGACGGGCCGCCGCCGGTGCTGGTTTGAATAACCCACCCGGCCTCGGCGGGCCGGACGGTTGAACCCGAGGCGGCTGGGCTTCGGCCCGCCGCCAGCGGCGGGGTCGCACGGCCCGGCCGCGGGATTTCCTGCGGGCCAACGACCCGGCCGAGCGCCGGGCGGCTTGATCCGGTTGGTGAGGGCGGTGCGAGCCGCCCTCACCAACCGTCCGGAACTCGCTGTCCGTCAACCAGTCCTACGCAGCCGGATCGAACGGAATCCCCGCCGGCTTGGCCTTCGCCAGGTTGCTCGCGAACGCGCTGTCCTTGATCGCGAAGCTCGCGGATCCGAAGTCCGCACCCATCAACCGGTCGCGGATGCCCGCCGGGTAGTTGTCCCAGCTCACCAGGTCCGGGTACTGCCACGTGCCGTAGTGGTTTTCCGGCGTCTCGGTCATCCCCGCGAGGCGGAAGCAGTGCGTGCTCGCGCCGTCCTTGTGGTAGACGACCTTCGCGTGCGTGCCCTCCCAGCCGACCTGCGCACGAGGGTAGGTGGAGTACTCGCCGTGCGCGGACACCGACACGTACTCCGCCTGGCCGCCCTGCACCCAGACCACCACGTGCTCGATGTCGTGCCGGTGCCCGCAGCAGTCGATGCCCGGCACCGCCTGGTCCTTCTCGAAGTACAGGTCGTAGACGTAGGCGCACCAGCCGTTGTTGCACTTCGACCGCGAGTACGAGTTCGTGTTGTCCAAATCGGACTGGTCGTGGCAGTTGCCGTTCAGGGCGCCGGAGTTGTTGAGCCCCGGGTTGAGCGTGCCGTCCGGGCCGATGGCGGGCGTCGGGTAGCAGCCGTCGCCGTCGTAGTCGAACGCGGGCTGCCACTTGCCGTCCTCGGCGGCGTAGCTCGCGGGAAGCGCTTTCGGCGGCTCGGCCCACGCGGCGGCGGGCAGCAGGACGGTGAACAGGGTCGCGATCACGGTGACGACAGCGGCTCTTCTCGCGCGCATGACTGACCTTTCCCTCGGCGATCTCGTGGGAAAGTACCGGGATCGATCCACAGCCGGTGGTCCCGCGCGTGAACAAGTGCTTACGGACCGCTCCCGAGTTGCGCTACTCTCCAGTAGGTAGCCGCTTCCAACGGAGGAAGACCATGCGTGCTCGCGCGTTCCTGCTCGGTGCCCTCATGCTCGCCGCCGCGCCCACGGCCGCCACCGCCGAGCCGGCCCTGCAGGAGGTCCTGCTCGTCGGCAACAACTGGGAGGGCACGGCCGACGTCCTCGCCTCGACCGGGGACTTCCACCGCATCGGCCGGATCGACGTCGTCCCGGACAAGGACGAGCGGCTGCGCGAGATTTACCTCAACCCGGTCCGGCTCGCGTTCTTCCTGGGCATCCGCGAGACCGTGGGCGAGGGGCACGACCAGTTCGTCGACGACATGTACTCCACCCCCGACGGCTCCGCGATCGTGGTGTCCCGCCCCAGTTTCGCCGACGTGGTCTCGATCGACACCGGCACCGGCGCGATCAACTGGCGCTTCCCGGTCTCCGGTTTCCGCGCCGACCACATGGCCGTCTCGCCGGACGGGCTGCGGGTCGCGGTGTCGGCGTCCACCAGCAACCGGGTGCACGTGCTGGACATCCGCACCGGCGCGGAACTGGGCTCGTTCGCCACCGGCGACAAGCCGCACGAAAACGTTTTCTCCGCCGACGGCCGCTACCTGTGGAACATGTCCATCGGGGAGGTCAACAACGACCTCGACGCGCCGTTCCTGGACCCGCTGAAGGGCGATCGCCGCATCACCGTGGTCGACGCCACCACGTTCCGGCAGGTGCGGATCATCGACATGCGGCCGCGGCTGGACGCCTTCGGGGCCGACAACTCCGACGCCGTGCGCCCGGTCGCGTTCAGCCCGGACGAGTCGGTGCTCTACTTCCAGGTGTCGTTCTTCAACGGCTTCTTCGAGTACGACGTGCCCGGCGACCGGATCAGCCGCGTGAAGACGCTGCCGAAGAACCCGGCGACCAGCGACGACCGCACCACGTTCGTCAACGACTCGCGCCACCACGGCCTGTCGATGAACCCCGCGGGCACGAAGCTGTGCGTGGCGGGCACGATGGACGACTACGCGACGGTGGTCGACCGCGCCACCCTGCGGGAGGGCCCGCTGGTGACGGCGAGCAAGCCGTACTGGGCCACGGTCAGCGGCGACGGCGCCGCGTGCGTCATCTCCGAGAGCGGGACCGACCAGGTGACCGCGATCGACTTCGCGACCGGGCAGAAGATCACGTCCGTGCCGGTGGGCGACCACCCGCAGCGGGTGCGGCTGGCTCACCTCCCGGCTGGCTGGACCGGGGTCTGACCGGTCAGGTCTTCTTGCGGCGCGCGGTGGCCGAGCGCGGCGGAGCGGCGCGCATCCGCTCGCGCACCCCGCTCAGGATGCCGCTCAGGGTGGTGAGGTCCCGCCGGGACAGCCCCTCGAACAGCATCGTGCGCACCACGTCGACGTGGCCGGGCAGGACGCGGTTCACCATGTCCCGGCCGGCGTCGGTGATCGTCACCGTCACGCTGCGCTCGTCGTCCTCGGACTGGCGGCGCGTGACCAGCCCGGCCTTGTCCAGCAGCCCGGCCTGGTAGGTCAGGCCGCTGCGGCTGTAGACGACCCCGTCGGCCAGGTCGGTCATCCGCTGGCTGCCGCCGGGGGAGTTCGCGAGCCGGGCGAGGATCTGGAACTGCACCCAGCTCAGCGGCCCGCTCGCGCGCAGCTGCTGCTCCACCGCGTGCTGCAGGAGGCTGCTGACCTCCATCAGCGCGAAGTACGCGTCCAGCTGCTCCGAGTCGAGTGCGTCGTGGCTCACGCCCGGAATTCTACTTGCTTCGACTTCGAAGCGAGCTATGGTCGGGATGTGCTTCGAATTCGGAGCAAATGTCGAATCGAGGAGTGATCATGAGAGCAGTGCGGTACAGCGAGTACGGCGGCCCGGACGTCCTGCGCCACGAGGAGGCCGAGCGGCCCCAGCCAGGGCCGGGCCAGGTGCTGGTGCGGGTCGCGGGCACCAGCTTCAACGGTGTGGACGCCCTGGTCCGCGCCGGTGTGCTGCAGGAGGTCTTCCCGGTGCGCCTGCCCCACATCCCGGGCGTGGACGTGGCCGGGACCGTCGAGGAGACCGGCGACGGCGTGACCGGCTTCCGGCCCGGCGACGCGGTGATCGGGTTCCTGCCGATCGTCGACGGCGGCGCGGCGGCCGAGTACGTGCTGGCCCCAGCCGAGGTGCTGGCGGCCGCGCCGGAGTCCGTTCCGCTGGCCGACGCCGCGGCGCTTCCGGTGGTGGGCCTCACCGCGTGGCAGGGGCTGTTCGAGCTCGGCCAGGTGCGGCCGGGACAGCGCGTGCTGGTGCACGGCGCGGGCGGCGCCGTCGGCGGTTACGCGGTGCAGCTGGCGGCCCAGGCCGGGGCGACGGTCATCGCCACCGCCCGCGACGAGCACGCCGATCGGCTACGGTCCAACGGCGCGGCGCAGGTCGTCGGCCGCGAGGCGTTCGGCGAGGTGCGGGAGCCGGTCGACGTGGTGCTGAACCTGGCGCCGGAGACCCCGCCCGAGCTGACCGCGCTGGTGCGCGCGGGCGGGATCGTGGTGACCAGCGCGACGCCGCCGGAACCCGACGAGGCCCGCGGCGTGCGCGCCGAGCGTGTGTTCGTCCGCAGCGACGCCGCGCAGCTCCGGCACCTCGCGGAGGAGGTCGACGCCGGGCGGCTGCGCATCCACGTCGCCGACCGCCGCCCGCTCGCCGAACTGCCCGCGGTCCACGAGGCGGCCGGCGCCGGGAAGCTCGCCGGCAAGACGGTGCTCGTGCCCTGACCGGCGGTCAGGCGGTGGGCACCGGGTCGGCGGGCTCCTCCCGGGGAGCCCCCTTGCGGTTCCTGGTCCGGCGCCGGACCAGGAACACGACCACCACCAGTCCACACAGGACGATCACCAGCGGCACCCACGGCACTGCCCACCCGTTCCCGGTGGCCGCCACGGCGGGCAGCACCGCCGTCGAACCGGCCGCGTCGGTCAGCAGCGGGGTGAGCGTGACGCTCCCGGCCAACCACACCGCGGGCACCACCCCGTGCACCGGAACCGAGACCGGCCACTTCTCCCCGGGCAGCAGGGACGGCGTGTCGGCGACCGGATCCGCCGCGCGGGACCAGCTGCCGAACGGCCCCGACACCGAGGCCGACTGCCGCACCGCGACGATCGCGTTCCCGGTGTTGTGCACCGTGTACGTCAGCACCGCGTCGCCACCCGAGTAGTCCACGCGGACGTCCTCGGCCGAGACACCGGGCGCCAGCGCGCCCCCGACGCGCAGCCGGATCCGGATGCCCACCCGCCGCTCCACACCGTCCTGGACCAGCGACGTCACGATGCCGCCCATCCGGTCGCCCGGCGTCGCTCCGGCGGGCACCGCCAGCGTGAACGACACCTCGCTCGATTGTCCCGGTTGGACGGTCACGTTGCCGGTCGCCGGGGACACCCACGCGCCGACACCCGTCGACGCGGTGTCCCGGGTGAGGAGGTCCAGCTTGCCCTGCGCGGTGGTGAACGCGTCGGCGGCGTAGACGGCCAGTTCGAGCGGCGCACTGCCGTTGTTGGTGACGACCAGGCCGTCCGTGAGCTGTTCGCCCGGGTCCAGGGTGTAGTTGTAGTTCACCCGGTCCGAGCCGAACTCGCCGTCGGCCGTCGCCACCGACCAGGGCACGTCGTCCTGCGCGGCGGCGGGCACCGCGCCCGTCAGCACGGCGAACAACGCGGCCGCCGCCGCGGCGGCCGCTCGAAGAGTCAGCATGGGACAGTCCTAACCGGAGAGGGCGGGCGCCCCGGGGGGACGCCCGCCCGGTGGAAAACTCAGCTCAGCGCGGTGACGGTGGCCTTGCCGTCCCTCGGCTCCTGGCCGACCCAGTCGGGACGGCCGGGCTTACCGCCGTGGCCGTGACCCCGGTCGCCGGTGGTGTGGATGACCACCTTGTCGACGAGCGAGCCGACCGGCCGCGCGGGCGTCGCGCCGCTGTCCGGCCCGCACCACGACACCCGGCCCAGCTCCACCGCGGCGTTCGGCGCCGCACAGGTGCCGCTGCGCACGTTCTCGACCACGAGCTTGTCGTCGCGCACCTGGACCTTCACGTAGGTGCGGACGTGCTCCTGGTTCTCCACCGAGTTGGCCCAGTGGTGGTCCGGGTTCAGCGGGTCCGGACCGTAGTTCGGGTCCTTGCTGGTGTCCGGCGCGGTCAGGTCGTAGTACTTCGAGCCGGACGCCGAGTTCGCCGTCACGTAGATGACGCCGCCCGGGCCCTGGACCACCTGCGTGGCGCCGGGCTGCTCGGCCGGGTTCGCCTTCTGCCCGTTCTTGATCTCGTAGCTGCGCGAGTAGCTGTGGTCGTGGCCCTGCAGGACCAGGTCGACCCCGAGGTTGGAGAACGCGGTGGGGAAGTCCTTGCGGCGCTGCTGGTTGTCCGTGTCGTTGGCGTGGTCGGCGGGCGAGTAGATCGAGTGGTGGTAGACGAGCACGATGTGCTTGGCGTCCTTGCCGTGCTCGTGGATCACGTCGGTGACGTAGTCGATGTGCGCCTCGTCCGAACCGGCGGCGTAGGCGTTGCTGTTCAGGTCGACGAACAGCACGTCCTTGTAGATGTACCAGTAGTCGCCGCCGGAGCGCGCCGCGGCGTCACCGTTGTAGAACGGCGCGGAGCGGTCCGTGTTCGGGGTCCAGAAGTGCTGCTCGTAGGCCTTGCCGCCGACGTCGTGGTTGCCGATCGTGGCCGCCCACGGGTACTGGCGCAGCCTGTCGGAGGCGAGGAACGCGTCCCACTGCGTCTCGTTGTTCGCCGACTCGACCTGGTCGCCGCCGGAGACCAGCAGCTCGGCGTCCGGGTTCGCGGTCAGCGCCACGTTCAGCGTGTCCGCCCAGCCCGCGCCGTCGCGGGCGGTGTCGCCGGACGAGCCGATCTGCGGGTCGCCGAAGAACAGGAAGTCGAAGTCGCCCTTGAACTTCTGCGTGCGGAACGTGTAGACGGGCGACCAGCCGCCCTCGGTGCCCACGCGGTAGGCGTACTCGGTGTTCTGCTTCAGGCCGTTGATGGTGGCGTGCCCGTTGTAGCCGCCGTTGACCGTGTTCACGGCGACGGTGGCGGGGAACGTGGTGGCGTTCCGGGGGAATTGCCCGTTGCGCACCTTCGACGCCGGGGCGACCTGCACGACCTGGGCGGTGTTCGCCGAGGTGTACCAGCTCACCACGCGCTGCGACTCGGTGGCGCCGACGCCCAGGACGATCCCGGCCGGCTTGGCGGTTTCGGCGGCGCCGGCCGTGGTGACCAGACTGCTGCCGAACACCACCGTGACGCCGAGGACCGCCGCGGCGGCGCCGCGGGCCACACGACGCCGATCGCCCGATCTGGAGTTTTTCATCAGTTCCGTCCGTTTCGGATTCGACGGGGTTGGGAAGATCGACTGGAGCGTCGTCCGCGTCCGTGTGCCCTAGGTGAACGGAACCGGTCGCACCGGTGTCCGGTCCTCGAAGAACGTGAGGTCACAGACCGGAAATCCGCTCGCCGAACCACAAAAGCCCCATCACCGTCACGCCCGCGGCGATCGCGCCGGTGGCCCAGCGGCCGACGACCGGCGAGCGGCGGCGCAGCAGCGCCAGCAACGGGAAGGCGATCGCGATGATCGCCAGCTGCACCACCTCGATGCCGACGTTGAACACCAGCAGTGACCACAGCAGCGACCACGACCACGCCTGCTCGATGCCCAGCGCGCCGGCGAAACCGAGTCCGTGCACGAGTCCGAAGCAGAACGTCACCCCGAGGCGCGCCCACCCGGTGCGGTCCAGCGCGAAGCGGCCGGACGCCTCCAGATCGATCGCGTCCGCGCCGCGCCGCCACCACCGCCACAGCGGCCAGGCGGCGACGATCGCGATCGACAACGCGATCACCGGTTCGACGAACGCGTCCGGCACCCGGACTGCCCCGAGCGCGGCGAGGATGAAGGTGATCGAGTGGGCGAGCGTGAACGTGGTGGCCGCCAGCACGATCTCGCGCGGGCGGCGGGAACCGGCGATCAGCGCCAGCAGGAACAGGATGTGGTCGATCCCGGTGAGCAGGTGCTCGGCGCCCAGCCGGAAGAACTCCCAGAACCGCTGCGCTCCGGACTGTTCGGTGGAGAACGACGGGTGCGCCGCGTCCAGCGCGGCGCTGCCCGAGGTCAGGTCCAGGTCGTAGGTCACGATGGTCTTGGTGTCGCGGACGTAGCCTTCGGCGTCGGGGAACAGTCCACTGCGGACCTCGTGCACCGTCGACACCGGACACCGGACATCCAGGACGAGACGGGCGTACGGGACGCCTTCCCGTTCCTCCATGGTGAATCCGCCGTCCTGCACCGGGGTGCAGGCGCTGCCCTGCGCGGTCACGGCGAAGCGCTCCGCCACGTACTTCAGGACAGTGCCGGCGTGCGCGTCCAGCGCGGCGGCCTGCGCGACGGGATCACGGGCCTCGAACGCCGCGGTGCCCTGGCGGAACAGCGGATCGTCGTCCTCGTAGTCGGCGGCGGAGATGACCAGCAGGTCGTACTCCAGTCCCAGTTCGACGCGGACGTGCCCGGGGCCGGGCGAGGTGAGTCCGGCGTAGACGGTCGAGGTGAACCCGTGCGAGGCGGCCGGCGCGGCGGTCAGGACGAGAGCCACGGCCGCGGCGGCGACAGCGAAAGCGGCGCGTCTGAGGGGGCGGGACATGCCCGCACACTGCTCGCCGGAGGTGAACGGCCGACGGCTGCCGGGCGAACAGGCGGCGGACGGATCCCGACGACAGCCGCCGCGCCGCCGGTGATCGGGTAGGAATGGGACATCCCCTGTCCCCGTGGAGGAAGATTCCCGTGCGCGTTCCCGCTGCCGGTGTGCTCGCCGCGATCGCCGTGCTGCTGACCGGGTGCGGCCCGTCCGGCGACTGGTCCGGACCACACGCGGCGCCCGGTCCGGTCGGGACGCTCGCGCCCGGCTTCGTGACCGCGCCGCCCACCCCGGAGGCGACGATCACCCCGAGCCCCGGCTCCTGGGACGGCGTGCGCCCGGCGCCCGGTTACCGCGTCGTCCTGCTCACCGCGGGGGACGACGCGCCGACGAAGACGCTCACCGACGCCGTGATCGCGTGGGCGGAGGCGGAAGAGGTCAGCTTGAAGACGGTCACGGCCGCCGGGCCGGACGACTACGTCCCGGGCATCAGCCGGGCGATGGACCTGAAGCCGGACCTGATCATCGCGGCGGGCAACGCGCTGGTCGACCCGCTCGCGCTGGTCACCGCCAGCCACCTGGACCAGCAGTTCCTCGTGCTCGGCGCGGAACTGGCCGAGCCGACGGAGAACGTGACGGCGGCGAACTGGCCCGGCGCCTCCTTCCGCGGCGAAGGCCTGGACATGTCCTCCTCCTTCGACGCGGCGTCGTTCACGCCCGCCCGGGCCGCCGCCGCGGTCCGGGCGGGCGTGGCGAGCGTCCTCAACCACCTGACGGGCATCGTCGTCCGGCTCCCGTAGGTCACCGCCGCAGCTCGGCCACCTTGTCCAGCCAGCCCAGCTTGTGCGGGTTGTTGATCCCGTAGATGCGGGTGATCCGGCCGTCCTCGACGACGAGGCTCAGCGCGGCGGCGGCGCCCGCCACGTCGAGCCGGACGCCCGGCATGCCGTTGACCCAGGTCGCGCTCGCGGTGAAGCCGGTGAGCTCGGCGGCGCGCGCGAGCAGCGTCGCGACCCGCTCGGCGCCGACGACCGGCTTGCGCGCGGCGGGCACCACGCCGCCGCCGTCGGAGATCACGACCACGTCCGGGGCGAGCACGTCGACCAGGCCCTGCACGTCGCCGTTGGACACGGCGGCGAGGAAGCGCTCCACGGCCGCCTCCTGCTGCGCCCGGTCGACCTGCATGCGCGGCCGCCGCGCGGCGACGTGCTCGCGGGCGCGGTGCGCGATCTGCCGGACCGCGGCGGTGCTCTTGCCGAGCGCCTCGGCGATCTCGCCGTAGGGCACGTCGAACACGTCGTGCAGCACGAACACCGCACGCTCCGCCGGCCCCAGCGTCTCCAGGACGGTGAGCATCGCGATCGACACGTTCTCCGCGAGCTCCACGTCCTCGGCCACGTCGGGGGTGGTGAGCAGCGGTTCGGGCAGCCACTCGCCGATGTAGTCCTCGCGCCGCCGGTACACCGAGCGGAGCCGGTTCAGCGCCTGCCGCGTCACCACGCGGACCAGGTAGGCCCGCGGGTCCCGCACCTCCGCCTGGTCCACGTCGGCCCAGCGCAGCCAGGTCTCCTGCACGACGTCCTCGGCGTCGGCGGCCGAGCCGAGCATCTCGTAGGCCACGGTGAACAGCAGGCTGCGGTGGGTGACGAACGGGTCGGTCAACGTTCCTCCTCTGGTCGTTGCCCATCCAGACACCGGCGGCCGCCCGGATGTGACATCACCGCTCCCGCCGGCCGTCGGCGATGGCCCTCAGCGCGGACTTGAAGACGCGGTAGGTGTCGTCGCCCAGCTCGCGGCGGTGCCGGTCCTCGATGACGGCGAGGATGGCGTGCGCCTTGGCAATCTCGTCCAGCCCGGTCTCGTCCAGCCCCGTCTCGCTCGGCCCGGTCTCGCTCAGCATGACGAGCTTCGCGCGGCGTCGCCGGTCAGCACGGCCAGCACCGTGCCGTCCCGGGTTCACCTGGGGTGGCCCTGCTCGCCGAGGCGGTGGAACAGCTCCTCCCGCAGCCTGCGGCTCAGTCGTCCGATCAGCTTCCGCATGTCCGGCTCCCGTTCGGTCATCGCACACCCTGTTGGTAATGAATCTTGACTGAGCACCGTCGCCTACAGCATCACTCGCACGCTCGACGCCCGGTCAGCAAGGTCTGGGACGCCTGGACGGTGCCGGAGAACTACGGCAAGTGGGCCGGCGCCGAGGAGGTCGACCTGGACGTGCGGCCCGGCGGGGCGTGGAGATCGGTCATGGTCATCCCCGGCGGCACCCGCGTCCCGCTGACCGGGTTCTACGCCGAGGTCGAACTGGGCAAGCGGCTGGTCATCGGGATGGACGTGCCCGGCCGCGACGAGCAGTCGCTCATGGTCGTGGAGTTCGCCGCGGACGGCGACCGCACCGAGATCACCCTCTCCCAGACCTTCGGCCGGGCCGAGGACCGCGACCAGGCCGAGCAGGGCAGCACATCATGCTGCTGGACGGCCTGACCGCCTACCTGGCGAATGCCTGAAGCAGGACCCGCCGGCTCGGGGCGCCCCGCGTCCTCAGTCCCGGGACGCCCCATCCGCTCGGTGGTCTTCCTCGCGACGCTCGCCGTGGACGGCGGCAGGTCCCGCTCTAACGGTGGGCCCGCTCGCCGCGACCTAGGAGCATGGACGACGCCGACCTGTGGCGGGCCGTCGACACCCAGCGCGTGGCGATCGCGGACCTGCTGGACGACCTGACCGACGACGAATGGGCCCACCCGTCGCTGTGCGAGGGGTGGACGGTGCGGGACGTTGCGGCGCACCTGGCCAGCCAGTACCGGATCCGGTTGCGGGACGCGCTCGCCGGGGCGATCCGGGCGCGCGGCAACATCGACCGCGCGATCCACGACGCCGCCTGCGCCTACCGCAAGCCCGCGCCGGAGCTGGTGGCGGAGATCCGGGACCTGGCCGGGTTCCGCCGCATCCCGCCCGGCATCGGCCTGGAGGAGGTGCTGATCGACATCCTCGTCCACGGCCTGGACATCGCATTGCCGCTGGGCCGGTCACTCGCCGTGCCGCCGGACGCCGCCGCGCACGTCGCGCAGCGGCTGTGGGACAAGCCGCGCATGTTCCACGCGCGCCGGCACTTCGGCGGGCGCCACTACCGGGCCACCGACACCGGCTGGTCGGCGGGCGACGGCCCCGAGGTGAGCGGCCCGGCGTGGGCGATCATGCTGCTGTTCGCCGGGCGCCCTGCCGCGCGGGCGCACCTCACCGGCCTGCGGTAGTCAGCCGGTGACGTCGAGCGCGGCGCGGACGATGCTGTCGCTGTCCAGGCCGTGGTGCCGGTAGACGTCTTCGAGCGAGCCGGACTGGCCGAAGCCCGTCACGCCGAGCGCCGTCGTCCGGACGCGGTTGATCGTGGCGAGGAACGCCAGCGTGTGCGGATGTCCATCCAGGACGGTCACCAGGGGAGCGGCGCGGTCGGCGGGGAAGGCGGCGTCCAGGATCCAGGTGTCGGCCCGTTCGTGGCCCTGCCGGGCCCGGACCGCGCGGTGGAGCAGGTCGGGGCTGGTCACGCACACGACGTCGGCCGGGACGCCGATCTGGTCGAGCCGGGCCGCGGCGTCGAGCGCTTCGGGCACGAGCGCGCCCATCACGGCGATGGTGACGGCCGCGCCCTCCGCGCGGCGCAGCGGATACGCGCCGGCGACGACCTGGCGGCGTCGGCGTTCGCGTGCGGCCGGGTCCGACGGCACGTCGGCGAGGGTCTGGTCGACCGGGCGGGTGGACAGCCGCAGGTAGGCCGAGCTGCCGCCCGGCTTGCCGAGCTGGGCCATCGCCGCGAGCAGCGTCCACTCGGCGTCGATCGCGAACGCGGGTTCGTAGGAGAGGCAGCCGGGCTGTTCCAGTCCGATCGACGGGGTCTTGATGGACTGGTGCGCGCCGCCCTCGGGGGCGAGGGTCACGCCGGACGGGGTGCCGATGAGGATGGACTGGCCGCCGGCGTAGATGCCGTAGGACCACGGTTCGAGCGCGCGCTCGACGAACGGGTCGTAGAGCACGCCGATGGGCAGCAGCGGCTGGCCCCAGCGGCTCCAGGTGGCGCCGAGTTCGCCGAGCAGGCCGACGAGGTTGGTCTCGGCGATGCCCAGTTCGATGTGCTGGCCGGTCGGCCGTTCCCGCCAGTGCAGGATGGTTTCGCTGTCGTCGGCGAACCAGTCCGGTCGTTCCTGGACGGACCAGACGCCGACCTTGTTGACCCAGCCGCCGAGATTGGTGGTGGAGCTGACGTCGGGGCTGACCGTGACGACGCGGCGCGCGGTGTCCGGGGCTTCGCGGGTGAGGTCGAGCAGGGCGCGGCCCAGCGCGGCCTGGGTGGTCGCGGTGCCGGTGGGGGTGCGGCCGAAGTCCGACGGCACCGGCGGCGGAGCCGCGGCCGGGATTTCCGGGCGGCGCAAGCGTTTCGCGGTGGCCCGGCAGAGCTCCTGTTCGGGGCTGCCGTCGGCGAAGGGGCGCCAGGGGTCGTCGAGGTCGGTGCCCAGCCGCTCGGCCAGTTCCCGCATCTGGGCGTCGGTGAGCAGGGCGGAGTGGTTCTGCGGGTGGCCCTTGGTGGCCAGGCCGTGACCCTTGATCGTGTAGGCGAAGACGACCGTCGGGCGGGTGTCGTCGATCGCGGCGAAGGCCTGGTCGAGTGCGGTGAGGTCGTGGCCGCCGAGGTTGGCGATCGCGTCGGTGAGGGTGGTGTCGTCGAGGTCGTCGAGCAGGGCCGCGATGGCGGGGCTGTCACCGGGCAGCCGGCGGCGCAGTTCGGCGGCGTCGCAGCGCAGCAGGCGCTGGTACTCCGGGTTGGGCATAGCGTCGATGCGCTGCCGCAGTTCCGCGCCGCCGGGGCGGGTGAACAGTTCTTCCAGCAGGCGGCCGTACTTGAGGACGATGACCTGCCAGCCCGCGGCGGCGAACATGCCCTGCAGCTTGTCGGCGGCGATGTTCGGCACGACGCGGTCGAGGGACTGGCGGTTGAGGTCGACGATCCAGACGATCTCGCCGAGCTCGGCCACGCCCGGGTCGAGGACGGCCTCCCACACCGCGCCTTCGTCGAGTTCGGCGTCGCCGACGAGCGAGTACTGGCGGCCGGTGCCCGCGCCGCCGAACTTGGTGTCGACGTAGCGCCGGGAGACGGCGCCCCAGATCGGGGCGGTGGCGCCGATGCCGACCGAGCCGGTCGAGTAGTCGGCCGGGTCGGGGTCCTTGGTGCGGCTGGGGTAGCTCTGCAGCCCGCCGAACTCGCGCAGCCGCGGCAGGTAGGACGCGTCCAGCTCGCCGAGCAGGTGGTTGATCGCGTGCAGCACCGGCGAGGCGTGCGGCTTGACCGAGACGCGGTCCGCCGGGCGGAGGTGGTTGAACCACAGTGCGGTCATGATGGAGACCATCGACGCCGACGACGCCTGGTGGCCGCCGACCTTGAGCCCCGACGGGTTCGGGCGCACGCGGTTGGCGTGGTGGATGATCGCGCTGGACAGCCACAGCACCCGGTCCTCGACCGCGCGCAGCACGTCGGTGGCGGGTGTGGTCGTGGTGGGGGTGCTCATCGGGCCGTCCTCGATCCGGGTGCAGGTTGCTCACAGTGAACCAACCTGCTGAACTGTTGCTCAACACCCCGGCTGGAAATTGAGCAATCTGCCCAGCGCCGGAGCTGGTGTGCGAGGGAGAGGCGAGCACAATGCCCCAGGACGGCTTCGTCGACGCGGTGGACGCCCGGATCCTGCTGGAACTGGCCGAGCACCCGCGCGCGACCACGCTCGCGATCGCCGACCGGGCCGGGATCTCCCGCAACACCGCTCAAACCCGGATAGCGCGCCTGGAGGCCGGCTCGCTGGACTCGTTCGAACGGCGGATCTCACCGGCCGCGCTCGGGTACCCGCTGACCGCGTTCATCACGGCGCAGGTGACGCAACGGCTGCTGGACGAGGTGGCCGCCGCGCTCGCCGGGGTGCCCGAGGTGCTGGAGGTGCAGGGAATCTCCGGGCCGGTCGACCTGATGGTGCACGTGGTGGCGCGCGACGCCGACGACCTGTACCGGATCGCCGGGCTGATCCTCGCCATCCCCGGCGTGGAGCGCACCAACACGGCCTTGGTGATGCGCCAGCTGGTCGACTACCGGATCAAGCCGCTGCTCCACCAGGCGGCGGGGCCCGGCTAGCGGCCCGGGCGGCCGCGCTCGCGGCGGATGCGCAGAAGCACGCCCAGCACGAAGCCGAACACCGCGCTGCCGGCGACGGGCAGGAACCACGGGGCGCTCGGGTGGATGCGGAACCCGACCACGACGCAGACGACCAGGACCACCGCGCCTGCCGCGGCGGCCGTGTAGGAGCGTCGTCGAGTCACGTGCCCTCCCGGGCCTGGGCCAGCCGCGGCGGCAGGGTGCGAGGGGGTGTGTCACTCCGGTTCGGCGGGAACCGCGGTGGGGGCCGTCTCCGAGCGGTGCCCGGCGACGTCACGCCAGCTCGGCGGAAACCACCGCGGGCAGGTCGCGCAGGCGGGCCAGCAGGTGGTCGATCTCCTCGCCTGGCAGCAGGACCGCGCAGACCATGCTGCTCTCCCGGACGCCCTCGCGGATGTCGACCGACAGTTCGTGCACCGGGCGGCCCTGCTGGGACAGGGCGCCGATCAGAGTGGGGACCTGCGTGGCGCCGCCGGTGAAGTAGGTGGCGATGCGGCGCCGGACGAGCATCGCCGAACGCGGGGCCGGGGTGTGGAACGTGCTGACGGACATGGCGGATCTCCAGGAAGATCGAGAAACCGGACGGATCCGGGCCAGGTCCCGAAAAAGCGATCGCCGACACTGCGCGCCGGCGACCTGGGTTCAGCCGGCGCGCCGGGCTACGAGTCGCTGGGACGTCAGGCGCTGCACGGCGCAAGATTAACACGACACCGGCCCGATCGCCGACACCCCGGCCCGGGGTGCCGACGACGGGTGCTACCGGGTCACCCGGAACCGCAGGTGTGTCGCGGCCGGTGTGACGAGCACGTCGGTGCGTTCCAGCTCGACCGCCGACGGCAGGGTGTCGAAGAGCCGCGTGCCGCCGCCGATCAGGAGCGGGACCACGTGCACGTGGATCTCGTCCACCAGCCCGAGCGGGAGCGCCTGCTGGAGCACGGTCGCGCCGTGCAGTCCGACGAACTTATCCCCGGCGGCCTCCTGCGCCGAACCGATCGCGGCAGCCACCCCGTCGCTGAACGTGTACCCCGACGGGTACCGCTCGGGCGGCTCGCGGTGGGTGACGACGAAGCACGGGACGCCGGGCAGCGGGCCGCCCTCGCCCCAGATGTCGACGCACTTGTCGAACGACTTTCGGCCCATCACCACCGCGCCGGTGACGTCGATCGCCTGTCGCAGCAACGCCCTGTCGTCGTCGGTGGCCGCGTCGAACAGCCAGTCGTGCAGCGTGCCGGCGCCGTCGCCGAACGGGTTGTCGCGGCTGTCGTTCGGCCCGGTGACGTAACCGTCGAGCGAAACCGACATGTCGGAGATGACGAGTGCCATGGAACTGCCCCTTCCGTGGATGTTGTCACTCCTGCGTCGGACGAGCGTGCTCGGATTCGACAACCCGGTACCGCAGGTGGGTCGCGTCGTGGCCGTCGAGCCGGCGGGTCAGCCGTAGTTCGGCGGCGTGGCCATCGAACAGGCGGCGGCCCGCGCCGAGCAGGACCGGGACCAGGTGGATCTCCAGTTCGTCGAGCTCACCGGCGGCCAGCAGCGCCTGGGCCGCGCCCGCGCCGTGCACCAGGATCGCCTCCTCGCCCGCCGCGGCGCGGGCGTCGGCCACGCAGGCCGCCACCTCGGTGTAGTAGCGGGCGCTCCCGGGCGGCTCATCGTCGGGGTGGTGGGTCAGCACGTGGATCGGCACGCCGTCGTGGTGGTCGCCCTGCCAGCGGCCCGCCAGCTCGAACGTGCGCCGCCCGGTGATCACCGCCCTGGTGGCCATCGCTTCGGCGAACACCTGGCCGTCCGGGCCGGGCGACTCACGCCGGTCCAGCCAGTTGAACAACCGCCCGCCGCCGCGGCCCAGTTCTTGTCCGGGGCGATCGTCGGGGCCCGCGATGTAGCCGTCCAGCGACATCGCCATGTACAGCCGGGTCAGTGCCATCGGACCGTCCTTCCGCTCGGGTGTCTCACCACCACGTCGGACGGCGGCGCCGGTTTTCGACAGCCCGCTACGCCTCGTTGCCGGGGGAGAGGTCGCGCACCGACTGGAACCCGAGCTGCGGGCCGAGCCCGGTCGCGGTGGTGCCCTCGACCGGGCGCAGCAGCAGCCCGACGTGGTCGCCGGTGTCGTGCCGGGACAGGATCTCGCCCGCGAACCAGCCGGCGCAGTCGTCGAGCACGGGGACGCCGCCCGGGCCCGGGTGCCAGGCGCAGCGCGTGAACTTGTCGGTGTCGAAGCCGGTGTGGCTGCCGAACAGCTCGGCCAGCCCGGACGCCGACGTGTCGAGCCGGTGCACGACCACCGTCGACGCCCCGGCGGCGACCTCGAAGGTGTGGTTCTTCTTCGACAGCCACACCATGAACCGCGGCGGATCGATGCTGCACTGCGCGGCGAACCCGGCCAGGCACCCCGCGCGCCGCCGCCCGTCGGTGGTCGTCACGACGAACATCGGGTAGTCCAGCGCGCCGACGACCGTTTCGAACCCCTCAGCTGCCACGGCTCAGTTCTACCCGAGCCGTGGCAGCCGAGGGGCGCCGCGCACCCGCCACCCGGAACCTCAGCGGCCGAGGAACTCCAGCAGCGCGGTGTTGACCTCGTCCGGGTGGGTCCAGGCGATGTTGTGCGGCCCGCCAGGCACGGTGACGAACTCGAGGTCCTTGACGAGACCCGGCAGCCGCGCCGCGGTGGCCTCGTACGGCAGGATCCGGTCGGCGTCGCCGTGGATGAGCAGCACCGGGACGTCGATCTTGGGCAGGTCGTCGCGGAAGTCGGTCAGCCAGGTGTCGACGCAGGCGTAGGCGGCGTGCGCCGAGGCGGCGACCGCCACGTTGAAGCTGTTCTGCCACGCCTGCTCGCTGATGCGGGTGCCGGCGTAGGTGTCGACGTTGTAGAAGTTGTCGAGGAAGTCCTTGAAGTAGGCGGGCCGGTCCTTGACGACCGCCGCCTTGATGTCCTCGAACACCGACTTGTCGACACCCTCGGGGTTGTCGTCGGTCTTGAGCAGGTACGGCGGGATCGCGCCCATGAGCACGGCCTTGCGCACCCGGTCCGAGCCGTAGGTCCCGAGGTAACGGGTGACCTCGCCGGTGCCCATCGAGAAGCCGACCAGCACCACGTCGTCGAGCTCCAGGTGGTCCAGCAGCGCCTTCAGGTCGGCGGCGAAGGTGTCGTAGTCGTAGCCGACGGTGGGCTGGCTGGACTGGCCGAAACCACGGCGGTCGTAGGTGATGACCCGGTACCCGGCGGCCAGCAGCACCCGCTCCTGCTTCTCCCACGAGTGCCCGTTGAGCGGGTAGCCGTGGATCAGCACCACGGGCGTGCCGGTGCCGTGGTCCTCGTAGTGGATCTCGATGTCCTCGGAGTTCTCACGGCCGACGGTGATCTTCGACATGGTGTTTTCCTTCCTGTGTCAGGGTTTTCAGGCCACCGGGGGCACGTACGGGAACCCGGCGGTGGGCTTGCTGGTGACCGATTCGCGGCCGATGCCGAGGCGGATCGGGGTGTTGGCGGCCGTGGAGAACATGACGTCCGGCGCGTTGTCGGTCAGCGCGCGGCCGTTCCACTCCGCGAAGCCGAACGACGCCGGCGTGCCCACCGTGTAGGGCAGGACGTTCGGGAAGAACCGGTGCGCCAGCTTCTCCCCGTAGGCCTGCGGGTCCTCGGCCGTGCCGTACGCCGCGACGACCCCGGCGATCTCCTTGCCGACCAGGTCGCCGTAGGTGGCGTAGTCGTCCGCTGGCACGCCGGCGTTGAGCCGGTCGCCCAGGTCCTCGTTGTACTGCGTGAACAGCGGGTGGATCATCGGCAGCCCGACGCGGTTGATCGAGCGCCAGCCGCCGGCGTCGGTGGCCAGAGTGGACACCGCCCACACCCCGACGCGGCCCGCGCCCAGCTCGGCGTCCGGCACCTCCAGCACGATCGAGTACACCGTGTGCCCGGCGAACAGGTTGGTCGCCCGCGCCTCGGTCCAGTCGCCGAGGTCGACCGTCGTGCCGTCCTGGAACGCGTGGCCCACCGCGTGCAGCACGTCCGGCTCGATCCAGAACGGGTCGCCCGCCTTGCCGGTCCACACGCGCAGCCCGCCCGCGCCGGTGACCGTCTCGCCGGTCACCCCTTCCGCCACGACCTCGCCCGGCGCGAACGGGTCGGTGGCCGCGGCGCCGGTGATCCGCCGCAGCACCCAGGTCTGGCTGCCCTGCTCGTCCCGCTCGCCGAACACGAACCGGTACGTCAGGTCCTCCACGACGTCACCGTTCGTGTCGACCTTGAACTCGTACATCCCCTCCGGGTGGTAACCGGGCACGGGGATGTCGCCGGCGATCGAGTGGCACACGTTGATGACGAACACGGTGCCGGTTTCGCCCCGGAACACGTACAGGTCGGTGATGTCGAGGCGGACGTCCTGACGGGCGATCGGCGAATCGAGGTGGTGCGACATGGTTTCTCTCCTTTGTGGACTTGCGGGTTGACGGTGGTGGTCAGGCGCGCGGCGACCAGCGCTGCTCGATGCGGCCGTACCGCCAGATCAGGGCCGCCACCAGCCAGGTGACGGCGAACAGGCCCGCGACGGCGAACCCGAGTGTGTTGAGGTCGAGGCCGGCGTTCCACGACCAGAACCCGCCCGACCAGCCGAACTGCCCGGACAGCACGGACAGCAGTTCGGCGGCGCCGATCAGCACGGCCACCGCGACGGACAGCCCGGTGACCGTGAGGTTGTAGTAGATCCGGCGCACCGGGCTGGCGAACGCCCAGCCGTAGGCGAGGTTCATGAACGACCCGTCGATCGTGTCGAACAGGGTCATGCCGGCGGCGAACAGGACCGGCAGGCACAGGATGGCGTACCAGGGCAGCCCGGCGACGGTGGCGCTGCCCGCGAGGACGAGCAGCGCGACCTCGGTCGCGGTGTCGAACCCGAGCCCGAACAGCACCCCCAGCGGGTACATGTGCCACGGCTTCCCGATGGCCCGGGTGAACCGCCCCAGCAGCCGGTTCAGCAGCCCGCGGTGCGCCAGCTCGTGCTCCAGCGCCGCCTCGTCGAACTCGCCGGACCGCAGTCCGCGCAGCACCTTCAGGATGCCGGCCAGGATCACCGCGTTCACCGCGGCGATCAGGACCAGGAACGAGCCCGACACCGACGTCCCGATCAGCGACGTGTAGCGGTGCAGCGCGGAGCCGTCGTCCCGCAGCGGCCCGGCGATCGTCCGCACGCCCAGCGACAGCAGCAGCGCGAGCCCGAACACGACCGTGGAATGGCCCAGCGCGAAGAAGAACCCGACCGACAGCGGGCGGCGGCCCTCCTGCATCAGCTTGCGGGTCGTGTTGTCGATCGCCGAGATGTGGTCGGCGTCGAAGGCGTGCCGCATGCCCAGCGTGTAGGCCGTGACGCCGACCCCGAGCCCGAGTGCGGGCGCCCCGGCGTGACCGTGCGCGACCAGGAGCAGGGTGCCCCAGCCCAGCACGTGCAGCGCGGCGATCACGGCGGCCATCCCGCCGGCGCGGCCCCACTCCCGCCGCGACAACGGTTGCCGGGAAACCCGGGTCAGCGTGGTCGTCATGCTCTTCCCTCCGGCCGATCCACTTCGGACTCGATGACTCCGAGCCTGCTCGCCCGCGGCCGCCGGAGCCATGACGCCGCCTCCACAACGCGGTGTGGGGTTTTCCCCACACCGCACCGGTGCCGGCCCGATCCGGTTCTCGGGAGCACGCCATGGCGCGCCCCGGCCGCCGCGGTGACGCTGAGGAGGAGACGGGCACGACGCCCGCGCGAACCGGAGGTAGTCATGACCCAAACCACCGAGAAGACCCGGCGGATCCCCGCCGCGGGAGCCGTCGGCTTCACCGCCTCGCCGGCGCTGGCCCGCGACCTCCAGCTGGTGCTGGCCGACCTCGTCGAACTGCACCTGCAGGCCAAACAGGCGCACTGGAACGTGGTCGGCCCCGGCTTCCGCAGCCTGCACCTGGAGCTGGACGACATCACCGCGGCGGCGCGGGAAGCGAGCGATCTGGTGGCCGAACGGCTGCGCGCCCTGCACGGCGTGCCGGACGGCCGGTCCGGCACGGTGGCCGCCACCACGACGCTGGCGGCCTTCCCCGGGGGCGAGCGGTCCACCGCGGAGGTGATCGAGGCGATCACGAACCGGCTGCACGGCGTCGCGTCGACGATCCGCGTGGTGCGGGGTTCGGTCGACGCCGAGGACCCGGTCACCACCGACCTGCTGCACAGCGTCGTGGAAACGCTGGAAAAGCACGCGTGGATGCTCGGCGCGGCGGGGCGGGAACCGCGGCGCTGACCGGAATCCGTTATATGCTCGGCAAGTGAGGACGGACATCACGGTCGTCGTGGGCGAGGACCAGGCGCTGGTGCGCGAAGGCATCGTGCGGATGCTCGAACGCGCGGGCTGCACGGTCCTCGCCGCGGTCGGCACGGCCACCGAGCTCGTGCACGAAGCCCGGCGGCACAAGCCGGACGTGGTGATCACCGACATCCGCATGCCGCCGCAGTTCGACGAGGCCGGCCTGCGCGCCGCGATCGAGATCCGCGCGAGCGAACCGGGCATCGGCGTGATCGTGTTGTCGCAGTTCCTCGACGACACCTACGCCATCGACCTGGTCGGTGATCGCGCCGAGGGCGTCGGCTACCTGCTCAAGGAGAAGGTGGCCAGCCCCGAGCTGCTCGTCGACGCGGTCCGCCGGGTCGCCGACGGCGGCTCGGCCCTCGACCCGGACGTGATCGCCCGCCTGGTGGGCCGCAAACGGGTCGACAGCCCGCTGGACGGCCTCACCCAGCGCGAGCGCGAGGTGCTCGCGCTGATGGCCGAAGGCCACTCGAACTCCGGGATCGCCGCCAAACTCGTCGTCACCGTGCCCGCGGTCGAGCGGCACGTCACCGGGATCTTCAGCAAACTGGGCCTGACCGACGCCGCCTCCGGGCACCGCCGCGTGCTCGCCGTGCTCAGGTACCTGGGGCAGTGAACAGCGCGGCCAGGTCGGTTCCGACCAGCTGGTCCTTGGGCACGAACGCCCGCACCCCGGCGCCGGTGAGGGTCTGCTCCGGATAGCCGTGGTGGTCGGTGGAGGTCAGGACCACCGCGGGCGGCTCGGGCTCCCGGTGGATCTCCCGCGCGAGGGTGAGGCCGTCGGTGTCGGGCAGGTTCACGTCCAGCAGCACGCCGCCGGGGCGGTGCGCGCGGATCGCGGCCATGGCCTCGCTGCCGTCGGCGGCGGCGTCGACCACCTCGAACCCGCGCACGGCCAGCAGACGGCCGGCGACGCGGCGGAAGGCCGCGTCGTCGTCGACCACCAGCACCGTGAATCCCATACCGCAAGCCTCGTCCGCCACGGCTTCACACGCAATGGGGAAAACCCCACGATCATGGAACCGGGATCCGGGCACCGGGCAGTACGCTGCCGGTCCAGCACGTGCCGTGACGCTGATCTCCAGCGCCTCGGCGACGAAGAATCAGGTGTGGGCCTCGACCGCCGCGGGCAGACCGCGCCCGGCCAGCACGGCGGGGCGCAGGTCCGCGACCAGGTCGCGGAGTTCGGCGATCGCCGTGCGCGCCTGTTCCACGGCCTCGTCGATGAGTTCCGCTTGACCCGGCGGCTCGCACTCGCTGGTCAGCTCCAGTGCGATAAGGACGTTGACCAGCCGGGCCTGCACGCGCTCGCGCAGCTCACCGGCCAGCCGCAGGCGAAAGTCGGCGATCCGGCGCTGTCCCGCGCGATCCGGCACCCGTGGTCGTGCTGCTCCACTGTGGACTGCGGTCGTCTCCGTCAGCTGCATGTCCCAAGCCTCCGCCGTGGCGGGGCGGCCGGGTAGCGGGCGAGTCCTATCAGCTCATAACCGCTGCTTATGTCCCGCGGGTGAGCGGGATGGTGGCCCGCAGCGAGGTGCCGCTCCCCGGCGGCGAGGACAGGGCGAAGTCGCCGTCCAGCGCCGTGACGCGGTCGGCGAGCCCGATCAGGCCGCTGCCCGTGCCGTCGAGGTTCGCGCCGCCCGCGCCGTCGTCGCTGACGTCGAGGATCAGCGTCGCTCCGTCGCAGCGCAGGTCGACCGTGATCCCGGTGGCGCCGGCGTGCTTGACCGCGTTGGTGATCGCCTCGGACACCACGAAGTAGGCGTTGACCTCGATCGTCGGCGGCAGCCGCCGGGGGAGGTTGCCGGTGATCACCACCGGCAACGGGGTGCGCGCCGCGAGCGCCTCGACCGCGGGCAGCAGCCCGCGCGAGGTCAGGATCGCGGGGTGGATGCCGGCGACGAGGTCCCGCAGGTCGTCGATGGCGGCCTGCGCCTGGCCGACCGCTTCGTCGACCAGTTCGCCGACGCCGGGCGGCAGCTCCTCCCGCGCCAGCTGGAGTCCGATGAGGAGGGCCACGAGCCGTTGCTGCACGCCGTCGTGCAGGTCGCGCGCCATCTGGCGGCGCACCTCGGTCGTGGTCTCCACGATCCGCCGCTGCGCCGCCCTGGACTCCACCGCCCGCACCTGCGCCGCGTCGCGTTCCCGGATCATCCGCTCGGTCGCGTGCCGCTCGGTGAGGTCGGTGAAGGCGTAGACCAGGCCGGGCCCGTCGTCCAGCCGCAGCGGCGCCGACCACCACGCGATCGGGAACATCGACCCGTCCCGCCGCACGAACCAGTCGTTGTCGCCGTGCGCGGTCTCGCCGGTCAGCCGGGGCCGCAGCATCGGGCACTCCGCCGCCGGGTACGGCTCGCCCGTCACGCGCTTGTAGTGCACGGTTTCGTGGCTCGGCCGGCCGCGCAGCTCCGACACGTCGTCGTAGCCGAGCGCGTCCAGCGCGGCCTGGTTGGCGAACATGATCAGGCCCTCGGCGTCCACCACCCAGACCGGTTGCGGCACGCTGTCGAGGATCAGCGGCAGCAGCGCGTCAACCGACCTCATGGCCACGCCCGCGTGCCCGGTCGCCGTCGGCGGTCTCGGTGGTCCGCAGCGAGCCCAGCAGCGCGAGCCGCTCCTCGGTCGCGCTGCCCGGCTGCGCCTGGAAGACCTTGAGCTGCTGGCCGGGCGCGCTGTTCACGGTGAACGAGTGGTAGCTCAGGTCCAGCTCGCCCACCTGCGGGTGCCGGATCCGCATCGGCTCGTGCTTCTTCTCGCGCACGTCGTGCCGGGACCACAGCCGCACGAACTCCGGGCTCTTCACCGTCAGCTCGCCGACCAGGTCGGTCAGCCGCTGGTCGTCCGGGTCCTCACCGGCGGCCACTCGCAGCGCCGCGACACCCTTGGCGGCCACCGAGTCCCAGTCGCGGTAGAACTCGCGCGCCGCCGGGTCGAGGAAGCAGAAGCGGCCGAGGTTCGGCTCCGGCCCGGCCGGCGCGTACAGCGCCTGGCCGAGCGGGTTCGCGGCGAGCACGTCCAGCAACGGGCCCACGACCATGGCCGGGGAGTGCGTCCAGGTGTCCATCAGCCGCCGCAGATCCGGGTCCACCTGGCGGAAGCGGCGCCGCCGCGGCCGGGGCCGCGCGAGCCGGTACAGGTGCTCCACCGCCTCCTGGTCCAGGCCCAGCACCGCGGCCAGCGACTGTAGGACGTGGTCGGACGGGTTGCGCTCGCGGCCCTGTTCGAGCCGGGCCAGGTAGTCCGTGCTGATCCCGGCCAGCGTCGCCACCTCCTCGCGGCGCAGGCCACCGCGGCGGCGACCCGAGTCGGCGAGACCGAGATCGGCCGGGGTGACCACGTTGCGGCGAGCCCTGATGAACTGGCCGAGCCGGTTGTCGTCCTCCACGGATCGAGGGTAAGCGCACCGGGCCCGCGGGCGGTAGGAGTGGCACTCCTACCCAGCGCGTCGATTACCCTCCCGCTCTCGTGCTGAAGAAGGCCTCGTTCGCGGTGTCGCGCCTCATCGAGTTCGCGTTGCTCGCCCTCGGCGTGCTCGTGTTCGTGTTCGACGACCCGGTGTTCGTGATGTGGTGGGACCTGCTGGCGGCCGTGTACCTGGGCGTCCGGATCCGGCGCGTGGCGCGCAAGTCCGCGGGCCCGGACTGGCGGCGCAGCCTGCTCGGCGGGCGTGGCGGTCTGTTCTTCACGGTGTTCACCAGCGTGGTCGGCATCACCTGCGGCCTGACCATCGTGCTGGGCACCGGCGACGACCTGATCGCCAGGGTGTTCGGCGTGCCCGCCGTGCTGCTCGCCTGGGCGATCCTCCACTTCGGATACGCCGAACGGTACGCGCACGCCTACTACCGGGCGCTGCCGGAACGGCAGTTCGCCTTCCCGGACACCGAGACACCCGTGTTCGCCGACTTCGCGTACTTCGCGTTCACCGTGGGCACCACGTTCGCGGTGTCCGACGTCGAAACCCGTACGACGGCGGCGCGGTCGCGGGTACTCTCGCACGGGGTGCTGAGTTTCCTCTACAACACCGCGACGCTCGGAGTCGCGATCGGCGTGATCACCGGGAGTTGACGTGTTCGGTGCACTGGCCTTCGACCTGGATTCGGTCGCCACCCTGCGGTTGTGCAGCTGGCGGGACAACGGCTGGCGCGCCCTGCTGATCCGGTCCTACGCCAACGACCCGGTCGCCGAGGAGGTCCTGCTGCCTGCCACCGCCGAGCAGACCCTCGTGCTGATCACCTCGGGCACCAAGACCATCGAGTCGAGGGCGGGCGCGCGCTGGCACAGCGCCGAATACGGGCCGGGCCGGATCGGGATGACGGCGCCGCACCAGGAGGCGCACCTGCGCTGGCGCGGCGCGGCCACGACGAGCATCAACGTCTACCTGCCGGCCGGACTGCTCGAACGGACCGCCGCCGAACTCTTCGGACGTGGCGCGTCGCGGGTGAGCCGGCCGGACGCACTCGCCGCCGACGATCCGGTGCTCGCGGCCGTGCTCACCGGGCTCGGCGACGCCGCGCTCGCCGGGGCGGACGAGCTGTACGCGGAGACGGCGGCCGCGTTCATCGCCGCGCACCTGCTCACCCGGCACGCCTCGGCCCCGGAACCGGCTCCGGTGCGCGCCGAGGACATCCGGGTGCGGCAGGCCGTCTCGTTCATCCAGGACAACCACCACCTGCCGCTGACGCTCGCCGAGATGGCGGCCGCGGTGGAGTTGAGCCCGTTCCACTTCCTGCGGGTCTTCAAGGCCGCGACCGGTACCACCCCGTACCGGTTCTTGAACACGGTCCGGATCGACCGCGCACGGCGGTACCTCGGGCGGACCGACCTGCCCGTCAGCGACATCGCGCACCTGTGCGGGTTCACCTCGCCGTCCCGGCTGGCGACCGCGTTCCGCCGGGAGACCGGGGTGTCGCCGACGGCGTTCCGGGAGCAGCAGCAATAACCGGCTCATCACACAGCAAGCAGGGGAAGGCGCACGCCCGCCGCGGAACCTAGCGTGGCCGGTATGGCCACTAACGACCCGACGGTGGAGCTGTCCTGCGTCCTCAACGGACAGTCCGTCCGCCTCCAGGTGGATCCCCGTGAATCGCTCCTCGACGTGCTGCGCGAGCGGCTCGTCCGCACCGGCACGAAGAAGGGCTGCGACCAGGGCCACTGCGGCGCGTGCACGGTGCACGTCGACGGCCGCCGGGTGGTGTCCTGCCTGACCCCGGCCGTCCAGGTCGCGGGGCAGGAGGTGACGACCATCGAGGGCGTCGCCGGCCCGGACGGCGGGCTGCACCCGCTGCAGCAGGCCTTCATCGACCACGACGCCCTGCAGTGCGGCTACTGCACGCCCGGCCAGATCATGTCCGGCCTGGCCTGCATCGCCGAGGGCCACGCCGGCGACGACGACCAGATCCGCGAGTACCTCAGCGGCAACATCTGCCGCTGCGGCGCCTACGCCGGCATCGTCGCCGCGGTCCGCGAGGCCGCCGCGCGGAACGGGGCGTGACGTCGTGCGAGCCTTCAGCTACCTCGTGCCGGACAGCGTGGACGCCGCCGTCGACGCGCTGCGGTCGGCGCAGCCGGGCACGAAGATCCTCGCCGGCGGCACCACCCTCTACGACCTGATGAAGCTGGGCATCGAGGCGCCGCCCGCGGTCGTCGACGTGCACCGCCTGCCCGGTTTCGACGCCGTCGGCACCGGACCGGACGAGCTGTCCTTCGGCGCGGGCGCCCGGATGGCCGACGTCGCCGACCACCCCGTGATCCGCGCGGACTACCCGGCGCTGTCGGAGTCGCTGTGGCGCGCGGCGTCGCAGCAGCTGCGCAACATGGCCACGGTGGGTGGCAACCTGTTGCAGCGCACCCGCTGCGCCTACTTCCGCGGCGGCCCCGAGTTCCCGTGCAACAAGCGGAACCCGGGCAGCGGCTGCGCCGCCATCGGCGGCCACGACCGCGCGCACGCCTTGCTCGGCGGTTCGGAGTCGTGCATCGCGACCTACCCCGGCGACTGGGCGATCGCGCTGCTCGCGTTCGACGCCGTCGTGGACGTGCTCGGCCCGGGTGGCGAGCGCCAGGTGCCGCTCGCCGACCTGCACCTCGAACCGGGCGACGACCCCACCCGCGAGCACACGCTCGCCGCGGACGAGCTGATCGTGCGCATCCGCGTGCCGGTGAGCGCGGCCGGCCGCGGGTCGACCTACCACAAGATCCGGGACCGGGAGTCCTACGCGTTCGCGCTCGCCTCGGCCGCCGTCGCGGTGACCCTCGACGAAGACGTGGTGGGGGAGTGCCGCATCGCCCTGGGCGGCGTCGCCACGCGGCCGTGGCGAGCGGCCGAGGCCGAGTCGTTCCTGTCCGGCCGGGCGCTGACACCCGAGAACGCCCGCCGCGCCGGGGAGATCGCCTTCGAGGGCGCCCGCCCCGGCACCTACAACGGGTTCCGAGTAGAACTGGGCATCCGCACGGTCGCTGACGCGGTGCGCATTGCCGGAGAGCGAGCCAGCAGATGACCGCCATCGACAACCGCCGGGTCGACGCCCGCGACAAGGTGACCGGCCGGACCGCCTACGGCGCCGACCGCGTGCCCGAGGGCGTGGCGTACGCGATGTTCGCGACCGCCCGGATCGGCAAGGGCCGGATCGTCTCGATCGAGACCTCCGCTGCCGAAGCCGTTCCGGGCGTGCGCCTGGTGGTGACCCGGTTCGAACCCGGTGAGCTGGGCGAAGGCAGCTTCGTCATGGGCGGCGGGCACGGGTTCCAGAGCTTCCAGCCGCTGCTCGGTGACCGGGTGGCCTACCGCGGCCAGCCGATCGCGCTGGTGGTCGCGGACACGCTCGTCGCGGCCACCGAGGCCGCCGAACTGGTGACGGGCGAGTACGAGGTGGAGCCGTTCGCGGTCGGGCTCGACGCCGACGGCGCGAACACCGTCGTCCAGGAGGAGGCCATTCCGCTGCCGTTCCTGGCCGACGTCAAGGTGGGCGACGCGGACGCCGCCTTCGCCGCCAGCCCGGTGCGGGTGGAGGGCACCTACGAGCACGCACCGCAGCACCAGGTACCGATGGAGCTGATCAGCAGCGTCGTGGAATGGCACGGCGACCGCGTGATCGTGCACGAGGGCACCCAGAACGCGGGCGCGCTGCGCCACGGCCTGGCCCGGCAGCTGGGCATCGACGCGGCGAACGTCGAGATCCGCTCGCCCTACGTCGGCGGCGGGTTCGGGCAGAAGAACTCGCTGCAGCCGCACCTGGGACCGCTGGCCGTCGTCGCGCGCCGCCTCGGCCGCCCGGTCAAGCTGGTGCTGCCGCGGCCGCAGACGTTCCACGCGGCCAGCTTCCGGCCCGCGTCCCGGCACACCGTGCGGCTGGGCGCCGACACCTCCGGCAAGTTGCTGGCCGCGGTGCACGAGGTCGACCAGCAGACCTCGCGGCACGACCTGTTCCCGTGCACGGCCACGGAGGTCACCTCGCGGCTGTACGGCGTGCCGGCCTTTCGCGGCAGGCAGCGGCTGGTGCAGACCGACGTGCAGACCCCCGGGTACATGCGCGCGCCGTTCGAGAGCCCCGCGACGTTCGCGTTCGAGTCCGCCGTGGACGAGCTCGCCTACGCCACCGGGCAGGACCCGGTGGCGCTGCGGCTGGCCAACGACACGGCGGTCGACCCGGTGAGCGGGCACCCGTTCTCCAGCCGCTACCTAGCCGAATGCCTGCGGCGGGGCGCGCAGCGGTTCGGCTGGGCGGACCGGAACCCGGAGCCCGGGTCGATGGTCGCCCCGGACGGGTCGTCGATCGGCTGGGGCGTGGCGGCGGGGGCCTACCCGTGCAACGTCGCGCCCGCGGTCGCGCACCTGTCGGCGAGCGCGGACGGGCGGGTGACGGTGAGCGTCGACGGGCACGAGATGGGGCAGGGCATCCGGTCGGCGATCGCGCTGACCGTGGCGCGCGACCTCGGGGTGCCCGCGGCCGACGTGGTGGTGCTGGTCGGGGACACCCGGGTGGCGCCCCAGCACCTGACCGCTGGTTCGTGGGGCACCGCGACGGCGCTACCCGCCGTCCAGAGTGGACTGGCGGAGCTGCGCAAGCACCTGGACGTCCCGGCGTCCGGGGACGTGGACGTCGCGGCGGCGGTCGCGGCGACCGGGCGGGACGCGGTGGCGGTCGAGGTGACCTCGCAGGCGCCGGAGATGCTGGAGCGGTCCCGGGCCGGGCTGGTCGCGATCGCGGGCCCGGAGTTCGGGGAGTTCAGCTCGTTCAGCTGGATCGCGCACTTCGTCGAGGTGCGGGTCGAGGCGGGGACGCGGCGGATCCGCGTGCCGCGGGTGGTCAGCGTCGCCGACTGCGGCCGGGTGGCGAGCCCGGTCACGGCGGCCAGCCAGGTGCGGGGCGCCGTGGTGTGGGGCATCGGCGCGGCGCTGCGGGAGGAGAGCGAGGTGGACGACCGCTTCGGCGGCTTCCTCAACACCACGCTGGAGGAGTACCCGGTGCCGGTGAACGCCGACGTGCACGACATCGACGTGTCCTTCATCGACGAGCCGGACCCGCTGTTCAACTCGGCCGGGGTGAAGGGGCTGGGCGAGGTCGCGATGGTCGGGGTGGCCGCGGCCATCGCGAACGCGGTGCACCACGCGACGGGCCGCCGTCCCCGGCGGCTGCCCATCCGGCTCGAGCACGTCCTCTGACGTGGCCGTGGTGTCCCGGCCGGCGGTGAGCGCCCCGGACGCGCTGAGCCCGGCCGCGCTGGCCGACGCGAGACGGGCCCAGCCCCGGCGCGGGCTGGCCGGGCTGCTGTTCGTGCTGCCGGTCGCCGGGTTCCTGGCGGCCGGCGCGGGCGGCCCGGCGCAATCGGCCGCGCTGCTCGGACCCGCCGTGGCCTTCGCACTGCCGCTGGTGGCGATGATCGCCTTCTGGTGGGACGACTGGCCCGGCAGTCTTGCGCGTCCGGGGTGGTCCGGGCTCTACGACACGCTGCTGGTCGTGGCGGGCGGGCTGGTGCTGAGCCTGCTCGGGCGGGCGGTCGCGGGCGCGGCGAACCCGTTGCCGCTGGCCGGCGGGATCTTCACCGTCATGCTGCAGCTGACGCTGGTCTGCGAACGGTGGCCGCTCGCCGGGGCCGGGCGGATCCGCTCCGGCCTCGCCGCGCTGGCCGGGTGCTGGGCGGCAGGGGCGGTGGCGTACCTGCTGCTCGTCCGGTCCGGCGCCGTGCCGGGGGAGGCGTACGGGGCGTGGTTCACCGCGCTCGGCGCGTGGCAGATGGTCTTCTACGTCGCCCTGCGCGGGTGGCCGTTCGCCCGCATCCGGCGGCGCGCCGTGCGGCTGGTGACCGCGAACGCGGCCGTGGTGGCGTGCGGTTCGGCGAGCTGCCTGATCGCCGAACCTGGCCGCGTCACGGCGATCGCCGCGGCGGTGGTCGCGTCGGTCCTGCTGGTCTCGATGCAGTTCGAGGCGTGGCCCGCGGTGCGGCTCGGTCCACTGCCCGGGCGGAGCCTGGCGCTGACGATCGTGGCCGTGCTGGCGGTGTCGCTGTCGTGGCTGCTCCCGCCGCTCGCCCGCGTGGCCGGCGTCCCGGAGTCCGAAGTGGACGGCTGGGTCACGCACGCGCTGCTGAACGCGCTGAGCCTGGCCGTCATCCTGCACGTCGCGGTGTGGCGCCGCTGGCCCGGCCGCGCGTGATCCGGATCACCGGGTGTCACGGCTTTCAGATGAGCGGTGTCTTCAGGGCGAACTGTTGTGGACGGAAGGGAAATCCCATGAACGTCGCCCTGTGGATCGCCGCCGGGGTGCTCGCCGCGGTCGCCCTCACCGGGGGCTTCACCAAGTCGTTCCTGCCGGTGGAAAAGCTGGCCGCGGCGCACGGCGGGGAGTGGACGGGGGACGCCGCGCCCGCGTTCGTGCGGACGCTCGGCGTGCTGGAGGTCCTGGCCGCGATCGGGCTGGTGCTACCCGCGGTGACCGGGATCGCGCCGGTGCTGGTGCCGGTGACCGCGGTGTGCTGGGCCGGGCTGATGATCGGCGCGATGATCACGCACCTCCGCTACGAAGGCGGCGCGCGGTTCGCCGGCCTGAACCTGATCTACCTCGTGGTCGCGGTGTTCATCGCGTGGGGCCGCTTCGGGATCGCGCCGTTCGCGGGGTGAGCGGGCCGTCTTTCGCGTACCGTGCGGGCCGGGTTTCGAGGACAGGAGGATGGGATGCCAGCGAGCGTCATCGACCGCCGCGACGGCCGACCGGACGGCGAGAACTGGACCGAGGACTTCGAAGAACTCCCCGGCGGGGCGGGGATCTCCATCATCCTGGAATCGACGTCGGAAGCCGGTGCGGGCCCGCGCCTGCACCGGCACCCGTACGCGGAGACGTTCGTGATCCGCCGCGGCAGCGCGGTGTTCACCATCGGGGCCGACGAGGTCGCCGCCAGGGCCGGTCAGGTGCTCGTCGTCCCGGCCGGGACGCCGCACAAGTTCACCACCGGGCCCGGCGGCTACGAGGCCGTGCACATCCACGCCGCTCCGCGTTTCGTCACCGAGTGGCTGGAGTAGGGGGCACGGTCAGCACGAGCTTGCCGAACTGGTCGCCCGACGCGAGTTCGGCCAGCGCGCGTGGGCCGTCCTCCAGTGGGAACGTTCGGTGGACGACCGGCCGGATCCGGTGCTCGCCGCGTTCACCACCGGCCGTGGTCACGCGGTCAGCCTTGGCTTGCCGAAGGTCGCCTGCCGGGAGTTCGGTCAGTGTGCGTGGGCCGTCGTCCGGTGGGAAGGTGCGGTGGATCACCGGCCGGATCCGGTGCTCGCCGCGTTCACCACCGGCCATGGTCACGCGGTCAGCCTTAGCTTGCCGAAGGTCGCCTGCCGGCAGTTCGGCCAGCGCGCGTGGGCCGTCCTCCAGTGGGAACGTGCGGTGGACGACCGGCCGGATCCGGTGCTCGGCCGCGTTCACCACCGGCCGTGGTCACGGGGTCAGTACGAGCTTGCCGAACTGGTCGCCCGACGCGAGTTCGGCCAGCGCGCGTGGGCCGTCCTCCAGTGGGAACGTGCGGTGGACGACCGGCCGGATCCGGTGCTCGGTCACCAGGTCGAGCATCCGCCCGAACTCCCGCGCGCTGCCCATCGACGTGCCCAGCAGGCTGATCTGCCGGAAGAACATCTCGCGTAGCGACAGGGTGACGTCCGCGCCCGTCGTCGCGCCGAGCGACACCAGCCGCCCGCCCGGGCGCAGCACCGACAGGCACCGGCCGAACGTGGCCGAGCCGACGCTGTCGATGACGAGGTCCACCGGCTTCCCCAGCGCGCCGCGCCAGTCCTCGGCGCTGCCGATCGCCCGGTCGGCCCCCAGTTCGAGCGCCCGGCGGCACTTCTCCGGGCTGCGCGAGGTCACGCTGACGGTGGCGCCGGCCGCCTTGGCCATGGCCAGCGCGAAGGTCGCCACCCCGCTGCCGATCCCGGGCAGCAGCACGTGCTCGCCCGCGCGCAGCCCGCCGCGCGTGAACAGCGCCCGGTACGCCGTCAGTGCCGCGAGCGGAAGGGCCGCCGCTTCGGTCCAGCCGAGGTGCGCCGGTTTGGGGGCCACGTTCTTCGCCGGCACCACGACGTACTCGGCGAACGTGCCGTCGGTGGGCACGCCGAGAATGGCGGGGACCTCCGGCACGTCGCCGGGCTCGTCCCAGTCCAGCGAGGGGTTGACGACGACCTCGGTCCCGGGAGCCACCTCCGCGCCCGGCCCGGCCGCGGCGACCACTCCGGCGCCGTCGGAACCCAGCACGACCGGAGCGTCATCGGCCCCGCGCCCGTCGACGAGGAACAGGTCGCGGTGGTTGAGACCGGCCGCGCGGACAGCGACCACGACCTCGCCCGGTCCCGGCCGCGGCGCGGGCACCTCCGCCACCCGCACACCCGTGAGTCCCGTCGCGTTCCCGTGCACCACTGCGGTCATCGTTGTCACGTCCGCGAAGCTAACAGCGGTCCGGCGCGCGCCTCCAACGATCGCGAACCGGGTCACAGCACGGGTTTTTCAGATCGTGAACCGCCGTCACTCGAGCTCGGCGTCGAGGGTGATGGTGGTGCCCGTCAGCGCGGCCGAGACCGGGCAGGTTTCCTTGGCGTCCTCGGCGATCTTGCGGAAGTCGTCCGGGCTCGCGCCCGGCACCGTCGCGCGGACCGCGAGCGCGATGCCCTTGATCTCGTACCCGCCACCGGACTTCGGGCCGAACGACACCGTCGCGGTGGTCCGGATCTTCTCCGGCGGGGTGCCCGCGCGCCCGAGCAGACCGGACAGCTGCATGCAGTAGCACGAGGAGTGCGCGGCCGCGATCAGCTCCTCGGGACTGGTCTTGCCGCCGGCTTCCTCGGCACGTGCCGGCCACGAGACCGCGAACGTGGTCAGCTCCGACGTGTCGAGACTGGTCTCCCCGGACCCGCTCGGCAGGTCGCCGGTCCAGGTGGTGGTGGCTTGACGATCGGTCATGGCGGACCTCCTCCGGTCGTGCGCTGCGCACGGGCGGGGCCGCGGCGCGGCCAGGGCGGTCACGGGTGGCCGGCGTGGGCGGCTGGAGCGCGCGCCGTGCACACCTGACCTGTCTCCGGCCCGGTCAGCAGACGCTCCAGATTGTCCTCGAACCCGTCCGCCATGCGCCAGTCCGCCGCGAGCGTGAACAACGTCCGGCCGTCCTCGCCGCCCAGGGTGCACGCGAACCCGGCCCGGTCCAGTGGGACGGTGGCGAGCACCTCGCCGCCCTCGGCGACCCGCAGGCAGGCCGGTCCCCGCTCGGTCCAGCCCGGCGTCCACACGGCCCCCTCGGCGTCGAGGACGATGCCGTCACCGGGCAGCGGGGCCCACACTCGCCGCCCGGTCAGGGTGCCGTCGGGGCGGATGTCGAACGCGGTGAGCCTGCCTGCGAACGACTCCGAGACGATCAGCGTCCCCTCGTCCGGCGTCACCGCCATGCCGTTGGGGAACGCCAGCCCGTCCGCGACCCGCCGCACCGAGCCGTCCGCCCTGATCAGGGCGACGAACCCGGGCGCTTCTCCCGCGCCCGGGTGAAAGTCCGTGCCGCCGTTGACGTAGATGTCGCCCCGGCCGGTGACGACGATCTCGTTGAGGCCGGCGCCCAGGCCGGTCAGGTCGGCGTGGTCGGTCAGCGACCCGTCCGCCTCTTGACGCAGCAGGCGGCCCTCCGGCCCGGCGACCACCAGCAACCGCCCGTCCGGCAGCCAGTCGATCGAGAACGGCAACGTCGTCGGCGCGGTGGCCATCACCTCGGCGTTGCCGTCCAAGTCGACGGCCAGCACCTGCCGCGTCCCCCAGTTCGCCAGCCAGAGCCGGTGCTCGTGCCAGCGCGCCGACTCGCCGATCTTCAACCCGGTCAGCAGAACGTCGCTCATCGTGTCCGCTCCTCACGGTCGAGGGAACCCGTTCACCGGCTACACGAACGGCGGCAGGCCGGATCGACACCTCACCACCACGCGTTGCGCGTGGCCGGGTCCTTCACCGCCCCGTCGGCCTTGGTCTGGGCGGTGTGCTCGGCGCCGGTGAGGTCGGCGCCGGAGAAGTCGGAACGGCCCAGGTCCGCGTACTCGAAATCCGCGCCGGTGAAGGTCGATCCGGAGAAATCCGCGCTGCCCAGCTTGGCGCTGTCGAACCGGGCGCCGGTGAAGTCGGCGTTCGTGGCGAAGACGAAACCGGCCGTGAGATCGGCGCGGTACAGCGACGCGCCGACGAGCGTGGCATCGGACAGCGCGGTCAGCCCGAGACGCGCCCCGCTCAGGTTGGCCCCGCTGAGGTCGGAGCCGATCAGCGACATCCCGCTCAGGTCGCCGTCCACCGCCCGTACCTCGCGCAGGCACAGCTCGCGCAGGTCGATCACCGCCGGCCCGGGATCCCGGGTGACGTCGCGGCGGGTCAGCACCGCGAAGGCGGCCGCCACGTCCGCCGGTGTCGGCGGGCACGGCTCGCCCCGGACGCGCGGGCTGGTGGAGCGCAGGAACGCGGACAGGACCTCGACCGTGGTCGCCTGGTCCCGCGGCGAGTCGACCGCGATCCGCTCCAGCGCGTAGATCCCGCCGAGCCGCCGGTGCAGGTTCGCGGCGCCCTCGGCACCCAGCTGGTCGACGGCGCGGGTGTAGCGGTCGGTGATCTGCCCCTGCCGGGCCACCTCGATCTGGTCGCGGGTGGCCTGCAGCGAGATCGCGGTGAACACCAGCGCGCCGACCGCGGTCACCGTGGTGACCATCCCGCCGATGCGGGACCAGCGCTCCGCCGCGCCGGCACCGGCGGTCGTGGGGCGCTGCCGGCTCCGCGACCACAGCACCCCGGCGGCCACCAGCGCCACGACGGCCGCCACCAGCGGCCACCACGCGGTGAGGAACGGCCACCACGACGTCGCCGCCGGAGCCAGCTGCCAGCCGAGGGCGGCGGCCGCCAGCACGACCAGAGCCAGCGCCGTGCGGCGGGCGCGGTGCCGGGTCCGGAGGTCGCGCTCCCGGCCCCGCAGCGCGTCACGCGCGAGATCTTCGTCCACGTGCCGTAGTCGCCACGCCACGGCCCGGCGTAACCGGCCGGGTCGTCAGACCTTCACCGACGGGCGGCCCGGCGACAGCGCGCCCGCGGCGATCGCGGCCACCGCGGCCGTCACGGCGAACACCAGGAACCCGCCGCGGAACCCGGCGAGCGTCTCCGCGACCAGGCTCGCCGCCGCGACGCTCGACACCACCGCGGCCCCCAGCGAAGCCCCGAACTCGTGGAACGTGCTCACGATCCCCGACGCGATCCCGGCCTCGTGCGGCGCGACCTGCCCCAGAGCCGTCGCCGACGCCACCACGAAGAGCACCCCGGTGCCGGCGCCCGCGACCGCGATGCTGATCGCCACCACCACGGCGTTCATGACGAGCGCGGGCACCACCAGGCCGATCGCGGCGACCAGCAGCCCGGCCACCGCGAGCGGGCGCGCGCCGAACCGCCCGATGACCCGCCCGGTGAGGTTGGCCGCGGCCATCGTCAGCAGCGCCACCGGCAGGAACAGCAACCCGGTCACCAGCGCGTTGAACCCGCGCTCCTGCTGGAAGTAGAACGTCCCGAGGAAGAACACCGCGACCGTCGGCGCCGTCGCCATCAGGATGAGGAACGTGCCCGTCGCCACCGGGCGGCGGACCAGCAGCCGCACGTCCATCAGCGGCGCCTTCGTCCGGCGCTGCCACGCCACGAACGCCACGTACCCGACCGCGGCCGCCAGCACCAGCCACCCGGTCGTCGCGGTCAGCCAGCCCTGGTCCCCGGCGTTGATCAGGGCGTACACCAGCGCCACGGACGAGGCGGTGACGAGCAGCGCGCCCAGCACGTCCAGCCGCGCGCCCGGGACCACCGGCGCGATGCGCGGCAGCATCCGCGCCAGCGCGGCGACGATGACGAGCCCGATCGGCACGTTGATCCAGAACACCCACGGCCAGCCCGGCCCCGCGGTGAGCAGCCCGCCCAGCAGCACGCCGAGGGCCGCGCCACCGCCGCCCAGCGCCGACCACACACCCAGCGCCTTGTTCCGCTCGTCGCCCTCGAAGAGCCCCACGACCAGCGACAACGCCGACGGCGACAACAGCGCCGCGCCGACGCCCTGCGCGATCCGGCCGCCCAGCAGCACGGCGGACGACCCGGCCAGCCCGGTCACCAGCGAAGCCAGCGTGAAGACCACCAGCCCGGCGAGCGCGATCCGCTTGGCGCCGGCGAGGTCGGCGAGCCTGCCGCCGAGCAGCAGCAGCCCGCCGAAGGTGAGCGTGTACGCGCTGACCACCCAGGTCATCGCCTCGCGGCTCATGCCGAGGTCGGTCTCGATGTGCGGCAGCGCGATCGCCACCACCGTGACGTCGAGGATCAGCATCAGCTGGGCGACCCCGAGGAAGCCGAGGATGCGCCACCGCAGCGGGTGCGCACCGGGTCTTGCGAACGAATCCGACATGATCATCTCCGGATAACTCGTACGACGAAGTACGACTTACAACCGACATGCTAACTCGTACATTCCCGTACGAGATAGACTTCGGTGGTGAGCACTTCCGCACGACCGCGCCGGCGCGCCGACGCCGAGCGCAGCATCGCCCGCATCGTCACCGCCGCCAGGGAGGTGCTCAGCCGGGATCCGGACGCGAGCATCGACGACATCGTGAAGGCCGCCGGGGTGGGCCGGATGACGTTGTACGGGCACTTCCCCAATCGCGCGGCGCTGGTCGAGGCCGCGCTCGCCGACGCCATCCAGGCCGGCGAGGAGGTCCTGTCCGCGGTCGACCTCGACGGCGACGCGCGGGACGCCCTGGCGCGGCTGATCGCGCCCAGCTGGTCGCTCGTGGCCGAGTCGACGAAGCTGCTGCAGGCCGCCGAAGGGCTCCTGCCGGCGGCGCGCATCCGCGAACTGCACGGCGACGCGGCCAACCGGGTGGAGGACCTCGTCCGGCGGGGCCGGCGGCAGGGCGTGTTCCGGACGGACCTGCCGGTCACGTGGCTGGTCAACGTCGTGCACTACGTCCTCAACGGGGCCGCCGAGGAGAACCGCGCCGGACGGTTGAGCGCGGCCGAAGCGCCCGCTGTGGTGAGCGCGACGGTCCGGTCGTTGCTGGCGCCACCGGACTTGCATTGACGTTCGCGTCAACCCGCAGAATCGCGCCCGTGTTCACGGAAGCAGAACTGGATTACCTGAAGTCCCAGCCCCTCGGCAGGCTCGCCACGGTGTCGCCGGGCGGGCAGGTGCAGAACAACCCGGTGAACTTCTTCGTCGTCGATGGCGTGATCGTCATCGGCGGGCACGCGCTGGGCGCGTCGAAGAAGTTCCGCAACGTCCAGCGGGGCAGCACGGTGTCGTTCGTGGTGGACGACCTGGCGGCGGTGGACCCGTGGGTGCCGCGGGGCATCGAGATCCGTGGCAGCGCGGTGGCGCTGACCGATCAGGAGCCGCCGGTGCCGTACTTCTCGCGGGAGATCATCCGGATCAGCCCGGCGCGGATCATCTCGTGGGGGCTGGACGGTCCCCGGGCGAGCCGATCGGTGGGGTGATCAACGGCCGCTAGGCTCGACCGCCACCGGCGAAGGGAGACCAGTGCCGATCGAGCACGAAGCCAAGGTCCTCGACATCGACCCCGCGCGCGTCGCGGCCCGCATCCTGCGTGCGGGCGGGGAGCGGATCGGAGGGACGCGGCTGATGGGGCGTTACGTCTACGACGTGACGCCGGGGGACCGGTCGAAGTGGATCCGGTTGCGCGACACCGGCGCCGAGACGACATTGTGCGTGAAGGAAATCCGCAGCGACGCCATCGACGGCACGCACGAGGCCGAGGTGACGGTCGGCGACTTCGCGGGCGCTCAGGAGTTGCTCGGCCTCCTCGGCTTCACGCCGAAGTCCTACCAGGAGAACCGCCGCACGAGCTTCACCTTGGACGGGGCGCGGCTGGAGATCGACGAGTGGCCGCTCATCCCGCCCTACCTGGAGATCGAAGCCGCCACGGTGGCCGACGTCGTGCGGGTCGCGGGCTTCCTCGGCTTCCCGGAGGACCGGTTGACGGGCGAGAACACGATCAAGGTGTACGCGCGCTACGGGATCGACCTGGCATCGATCCCGCGGCTCCGCTTCTGAGGAGGAGTTGACGCGGGCCGGCTCCGGGCGGCCGGCGTGGTTCGGTTGGTGGCAGGTGCTTGCCGGGGCGGCTGAGCACGGCTGGCTGGGGAGGGTGGTCGGGTAGGGGGTGCGGCGGGCTCGGGTAGGTGGGTTGGGTGGCGGGTGCGGTTGGCTAGGGAAGGCGGGTTGCTTGGCGGCGCGACCGGCTCGCGGAGGCGGGTTGTTTGGCGTGGGCGGCCCGGGAGGCGGCGTGGGCGATAGGTGCGGCTGGCTGGGGAAGGCGGCTTGTGGGGGCGGGCCGCAAGCGCTTGCCTCTCCCATCCGGTACTGCCACCGCCCCACCGCGCCCTCCGGGAGGGAGCCCCACCGCGCCCTCCGGGAGGGAGCCCCACCGCGCCCTCCGGGAGGGAGCCGCACCGGCACGCCACCCAGCCCTCCACCAGCCAGCCACGCAGCTGGCTCCGGGGCCGTCGCCCTCCAACGACGCGGCGGCCGTACGCCCCAGTGTCCGCGGCCGTCGCCCCACCGCGCCACGGCCGCGACCGGCTTCCGCGCCCGTTGCGTCGTGGGGCGGCGCCAGGTGCTCACGCGGGCTGGCCTTCCGTGATCAGGTCGTCCAGCGCCAGGCCGGCGCCGAGGGCGTGCTCCGCCGCGTAGGGTTCCTCGCCGAGGGCTGTTCGGGCCTTGGCCTCGATGCGGTCGACGTCGCCGCGTTCGGCTTGGGGGAGTGGAGTTCCCACGGAGCGGCGGGCGTGGTCCGCCGCGCCCAGCAGGCGCGCGGCCAGCGTGTGGGCTCCGGTCAGGGCGTGGGCTCCGGCGAGGCCTTCCAGCGCCAGCGCGACTGCCCGCGGGTCCGAACCGCGCCGGGCGATGGTCAGTGCTCGGCGGTGCCAGGTGAACGCGCCGTCGGCGTCGCCGCGGAGTTCGGCCACGAAGCCCAGTTCGGCGCACACCAGGGTGTTGCCCGGCTCGTTCTCGACCAGCCCGTGCCAGTCCAGCAGCACCCGCAACTGCCGCTCCGCCTCGTCCAGCGCGCCCTCCCGGCGGGCGCCCAGCGCGAGTCCCGTCCGCGCGTACATCTCGCCCGGCGTGAAACCGCTTTCCACCGCCACCCGCTCCGCCCGCTCGTGCAGACGCCGCGCCTCGGCGAAATCCCCCGCGAGCAACGCGGTCCGGCCCAGCCACGACAGCTGGTAGGACACCTCCGGCCACAACCCCAGCTGCTCGGCCCGCCGCAGGCTCTCGGTGTGCAACCGCTCGGCGTCGGCGTAGCGGCCCTCGAACTCGGCCAGCGTGCCCAGCGCGAACGACGCCTGCACCTGGCCCCACCGGTCACCCACCTCGGCGAAGATCGCGGCGCTCTCCTCCGCGGCCGCGTGGGCACCAACCAGCTCGCCGCGCGCGATCAGCTGACTGGCCGACTCGGCGAGCCCCGCCGCCGTGCCCCACCGGTCGCCCAGCGACGCGAACCCGTCGAGCGCCGCATTGGTCAGCTTCGACGCGCCGGTCAGATCCGCGACCGTCCCCAGCACGTACCCCAGGAACCACAGCGCCCGCGACCGCACCGCCACGTCGGGGATCGTCGCGGCCTCCTCGGCCACCGCCGGGTCGAAGCGCCCGCCGGCCAGCACGCCGAGCCCCGCCAGCCAGGCCCGCGCCGCGGCCCGCCGGCCGGGTGCCACCTCGCCGGGTACGGCCAGCGCCGTCCGCAACGATCGGAGCGCCTCGCCCAGCCGTCCGCGCAGGAACCAGTACCACGCCAGGCTCGTCACCAACCGCAGCGCCTCGTCCGCGGCCCCCTGGCGGACCAGGGTGTCGAGCGCCGCCCGCAGGTTCGCCGACTCCGCGTCCAGCGTCTCCAGCCAGTGGCACTGACCGGTGCGGCGCAGCAACGGGTCCGCGCGTTCCGCGAGCGCCGTGTAGTGCCGCGCGTGCCGTGACCGGACCGGCTCGGCCTCGCCCGCTTCGGCCAGCCGCTCGAGGCTGTACGCGCGCACCGACTCCAGCAGCCGGTACCGCGGGCCCAGCTCGCCGTGCTCGCACACCACCAGCGACCGGTCGACCAGCCGCCCCAGCACGTCGAGCACCTCGCCCGGCTCGCCCCCGCACACCTCCTCGGCCGCCTCCAGCCCGCACCCCTCGGCGTGCACCGCGAGCCGCCGCAACACCTCACGCTCCGAAGTGGACAGCAGCTCCCAGCTCCAGTCGATCATCGCGCGCAGCGTCCGCTGGCGCGCCGGCGCGTCCCGGGCGCCGGTGGCCAGCAACCGGAACCGGTCGCCCAGCCGCGCCAGCAGCTCGCGCACGCCGAGCGCCCGCACCCGCGTGGCGGCGAGTTCCAGCGCCAGCGGCAACCCGTCGAGCGTGCGGCAGATCCCGGCGACCGCGTGCACGTTCCCTTCGGTGAGCGCGAACCCCGGCGCCGCGGCCGCGGCCCGCGCGACGAACAGCCGCACCGCGCTGAACTCCCGCACCGACGGCAGCACCTCCGCGGCCGGCCGCTCCCGGTCGGCGTGACCGGCGGCGGGGATGCCCAGCGGCGGCACCGTCCACAGTGTCTCGCCGGTGAGCCCGAGCGGTTCCCGGCTCGTGGCGAGGATCCGCAGCCCCGGCGCCGCGGCGAGCAGCCGGGCCGCCAGCGCGGCGACCGGTTCGACCAGGTGCTCGCAGTTGTCCAGGACCAGCAGCAACCGCCGGTCCCGCACCGCGTCCGCCAGCCGCGCCGTCAGATCGTCCGCGTCGTCCCGCACCCCGAGCACCGCCGCGACCGCCTCGGCCGGGCCCGCCGGACCGTGCTCGCCCAGCCCGGCGAGCTCCACCAGCCACACCCCGTCCGGCGCCGCGAGCCCGCCGGCGACCTCCAGCGCGAGCCGCGTCTTGCCGACCCCGCCGGGGCCGGTCAACGTGACCAGCCGCGCGTGCTCCAGCGCCTGCCGGACCTCGCGCACCGCCGCCTCCCGGCCGACCAGATCCGTCAGCGGCACCGGCAGGTTCGACCGCGGACCCGGCTCCGGAGCCGGATCCAGAGCCGGGTCCTGGCGCAGGATCGCCTGCTGCAACCGCACCAGCTCCGGCCCCGGCTCCAGGCCGAGCTCATCGGCCAGCCGCTCCCGCAACGCCGTGTAGGAGGCGAGCGCCTCGCTCTGCCGCCCCGATCGGTACAGCGCCCGCATGTGCAACGCGCGCAACCGTTCCCGCAACGGGTGCTCCGCCACGAGATCGCCCAGCTCGCCCGCCAGCTCCGCGTGCTCGCCGAGCGCCAGCCGGGCCTGCGCCAGCTCCTCGACCGCCGCGAGCCGCTCCTCCTCCAGCCGCTGTGCGTACCCGGCGGCGAACGGCTCCTCCGCGAAGTCCGCCAGCGCCTGCCCCCGCCACAGCGCCAGCGCTTCCCGCAGCAGCGCGGCCGTCCGCGCCGGATCCCGCCCTGCCTTCGCGCGCCCCACCAGCGCCCGGAACCGCCCGGCGTCCACCGCGTCCTCCGGCACCCGCAACGCGTAACCCGGCGGCTGCCGCACCACGAGCGCGCGAGCGCCCGGCTCGGCCGCCTCGAGCGCGCGGCGCAGCTGCGAGATCTTCGTCTGCAACGTGTTGGCCGGGTTGCCCGGCAGCCGCTCGCCCCACAGGTCGTCGGCCAGGCGCGACACCGGGACCGGCCTGCCCTCGTGCACCAGCAGGTCGGCCAGCAGCGCGCGCACCTTCGCCTCCGGCACCGCCACCGCGGCGCCGTCGGCCGCCTGCACGGCGAGCGGACCCAGCACTGAAAACCTCACGCCACCGACAGTAGCGACGGGCACCGACAGAAAACCGTGCGTGAACCGTGCGAGCGCTCCGGCACCTTCACGACATGACCACTGACAAGCCATCCATCACGGTGCTCGGCCTCGGCGCCATGGGCACCGCGCTCGCCGGAGCGCTGCTGTCGGCGGGCCACCCGGTGACCGTGTGGAACCGGACCGCGGCGAAGGCCGACGCCCTCGTGGCCCGCGGCGCCGCACGGGCCGCCAGCCCCGCCGAGGCCGTCGCCGCGAGCCCGGTCGTCGTCGCCTGCCTGCTCGACTACGACTCCGTCCGCGACGTGCTCGGCGCCGGGCACCTGCAGGGCCGCACCCTCGTCAACCTCACCAACGGCACCCCCGGGCAGGCTCGCGAGTTCGCCGAATGGGCCGCCTGCCAGGGCGCCGACTACCTCGACGGCGGCATCATGGCCGTGCCGCCGATGATCGGCACCCCGGCAGCGTTCGTGCTCTACAGCGGATCCCGCGCGGCGTTCGACCGCGCCCGCCCAGCCCTGGACGTCTTCGGCGAGAGCGTCTACCTCGGCGAGGACGTCGGCCGCGCCGCGCTGACCGACATCGCGCTGCTCACCGGCATGTACGGGATGTTCGCGGGCGTCCTGCAGTCCCTCGCGCTCGCCACTTCGGACGGCGCGCCCGCGACCGACTTCGCGCCGCTGCTCACCCGCTGGCTGCAGGCCATGGGCGGCTGGGCGGAGGCCGCCGCGAAGCAGTTCGACAGCCGCGACTACGCCACCGGCGTCGTCTCCAACCTCGGCATGCAGGCCGCCGGCTTCGACAACCTCCACCGCACCGCCGACGAGCAGGGCGTCAGCTCCGAACTGCTCGCCCCGCTCGGCAGGCTCATGCGGCAGCGGGCCGCCGGCGGGCACGGCCACGAGGACCTCACCGGAATCATCGACGACCTCAGGAAGGACGACGCATGACCAACGCGACCCTGATCGGCCTGGGCCCCATGGGACAGGCCATGGTGCGGGTGCTGCTCGACCACGGCACCGCAGTCACCGTCTGGAACCGCACGAAGAGCCGCGCCGACGACGTCGTCGCCCGCGGCGCCGTCCTCGCGGCCAGCCCCGCCGAGGCGGTGCGGGCCGCCGAGCTGGTGATCCTCAGCCTCACCGACTACCAGGCGATGTACGACGTGCTCGGCGACGCCGGGGAGGCGCTCGCCGGGCGCGTCGTGGTCAACCTCAGCTCGGACACCCCGCAGCGCACCCGCGAAGCCGCGGCCTGGCTCGCCGAGCGCGGCGCGACGCTGGTGGCCGGCGGGATCATGGTCCCGGCGCCGCTCGTCGGAGCCGAGGCCTCGTACGTGTTCTACAGCGGGCCACAGGACGTCTTCACCAAGCACGAGCCGGTGCTGCGGCACCTCGGCAGGCCCGAGTACCTGGGAGAGGACCACGGCCTGGCGCAGCTGTTCTACCAGGCGGAGCTGACGGTCTTCCTCACCTCGCTGTCGGCCTACCTGCAGGCCTTCGCGCTGCTGGCGGCCGAAGGCGCCGAGCCGGAGCGGCTCGTGCCCTTCGCCCGGGAGGTCTCGGGCCTGGCGGCGGCGTACCTGGACGAGACGGTGAGCCAGATCGGAGCGCGCGCCTATCCCGGCGACCTGAGCACGGCCACGATGATGGGCGCGACCGCGGAGCACATCCTGCAGGCGTGCCGGGACGCGGGTATCCCGTTCCGAGTGCCTGCGCCTCGGCGACCCGGAAGGACGCTCCCGCGCTCGTGGTCATGTCGGGGAACGTGCCCGACGCTCCCGCACCAGA